>JAPJRE010000191.1 GCA_030824725.1 Sphingomonas sp. | reverse complement strand
GCCATTGACCGCGCTCACGAATCCCGGTATTTCTGAAATTACAGAAATTGAGGAAGCAAAGTGATCAGCGACCATCCCGATGCCAAGGCCTTCATCCTCCACTGGGGCGAAATGGGGACGCATTGGGGGGTGAACCGCTCGGTCGCGCAGATCCACGCGCTGCTCTATCTCTCCGACGCGCCGCTGCCCGCCGAGGACATTGCCGAGGCGCTCGGCCTGGCCCGGTCCAACATCTCCACCGCGCTCAAGGAGCTGATGGCGTATGCCATTGTCCGCCGCGTCCATATCGACGGCGACCGCCGCGACCATTTCGTCGCCGAGACCGACCTGTGGGAACTGCTGCTGCGCATCTCCGCCGAGCGCAAGCGGCGCGAGATCGACCCCACGCTCGCGCTGCTGGCGGAACTGTCGGACCGGTTGGCGAGTGATCAGGCCGCGCCCAAGCAGCTTCGGGAGCGGATCACGCGGATGCACGAGTTCATCAGCACGCTGAGCGGCTGGTACGAGCAGGTGCGTCAGCTGCCCAAGCCGACCTTGGTCACCCTGATGAAGCTTGGCGGCAAGATTGCGCGCTTTGTCGGACCGCGCGGCAAGGCACCAGAGGGCTGACGTCCCTCTACGCCCATTTTTTTGCCCATGCATTTCTGTTTTTTCTGAAAAAGGAGAATGGAAATGGTTGAGATCGCCTATGCGTTGTACCTCGTCATCAGTCTCGCAATCACCATCTGGGTTGCGCGAACCCTCTCCTCCAACGGAGTCGTATTTCTCGTGCAATGCTTCGGCCATGACGAGACGCTCGCCCGCTCCACCAACCATCTGCTTGTGGTCGGCTTCTACCTGATCAATATCGGCTTCATCACGCTTACCCTCAGCCTTGGCAGCGAGCCAACCACCGCCACCGAGACCATCCGATTCCTCAGCAGCAAGGTGGGCCTTGCGGTACTGGTGCTGGGGGCGATGCACTTCTTCAACATGGGGGCCATCGCCCATTTTGGCCGTACTGTGGAAGGCTGGTTCGAACAGCGCCGCGCCCTTGCTAGCGTGGAGGCCTGAGATGCCCCGCACCCATCCCGGCTGCCGCTCCGAATGGAGCGGCAGCGCCGTCTTCACCCCAGCCATTTGTGCCGGCGGGCTGTTCTGCGGGTCTGTCGTCCTGGCGATCCAGCAACGTTTACCGGCGGCCGCCTTCCCGGTGCAGGGCGCGCCAATGACGGTTTTCCAGATACTGGCGGGCTTGCTCCTGTTCCTACCGATGGTCTCGATCGTCGGGATGGCCCTCAGCGCGCTACCGATCCTCGTCGGCGTGACGGTCCTTGCCACGGTCGGACGCTGGAACATTGGCACGCGGCATCCTGCATTCTGGGCGCTGACCGGCGGCTCGGCGCCCGCCGCGGTGGCGTTTGCAACGGGTTCCAACTTCGCCGAACCAGCTGTCCTTGCGTTCATCCTGACCGGATCCGCTTGCGCAGCCATCGCACGGCGCTATGTGCGCTGGTCCCCCATCGAAGAGTAGAAACACGTCCATGCCCGGCCACGACATCCATATCATCGGCGGCGGCCTCGCCGGATCGGAAGCCGCGTGGCAGCTGGCTCAAGCCGGGTACAAGGTCCGCCTGTCGGAGATGCGCGGCTCGGGCGAGATGACCCCCGCGCACCAGAGCGACCGGCTGGCGGAACTCGTCTGCTCGAACAGCTTCCGCTCGGACGATGCCGACAGCAATGCCGTGGGGCTGCTCCACCAGGAGATGCGCGCGCTCGGCTCGCTGATCCTCACCCAGGGCGACATACACAAGGTGCCCGCCGGCTCGGCGCTCGCGGTGGACCGCGACGGCTTTGCCGACGGGGTGACCGCGGCGCTGGAGACGCACCCCAATATCACCATCGTCCGCGAGCGGGTCGACACGCTGCCCGCCGAGGGCCGCACCATCATCGCGACGGGTCCGCTGACCGCGCCGATGCTGGCCGAGAGCATCGGCCGCGCGACCGGCAAGGACAGCCTCGCCTTTTTCGACGCAATTGCGCCGATCGTCCACCGCGAGTCGATCGACATGGAGACCGCCTGGTTCCAGAGCCGGTGGAACAAGGGTTCGGGCAAGGATTACATCAACTGCCCGATGTCGAAGGAGCAGTATCTCGAATTCCACGCCGCGCTGATGGCGGGCGAGAAGACCGAGTTTCGCGAGTGGGAGAACGTCCCCTATTTCGAAGGCTGCATGCCGATCGAGGTGATGGCCGAGCGCGGCGTCGACACGCTGCGCTACGGCCCGATGAAGGGCGTCGGCCTCGACGATCCGCGCACCGGGCGCTGGCCCTATGCGGTGGTGCAGCTGCGGCAGGACAATGCCAGCGGCACCTTGTGGAACATGGTAGGCTTCCAGACCAAGCTCAAATATGCCGAGCAGGTGCGGCTGTTCCGCACGATCCCGGGGCTGGAGAATGCCGAGTTCGCGCGGCTGGGCGGCCTGCACCGCAACACCTTCCTGCGCTCGCCCGAGCTGCTCGACGGCACGTTGCGGCTGAAGAGTGCGCCCAACATCCGCTTTGCCGGGCAGATCACCGGCTGCGAAGGCTATGTCGAGAGCGCAGCGATCGGGATGCTCGCCGGGCGGTTCGCTGCGGCGGAGATCGCCGGGACCGACCTGCCGCCACCGCCGCGCGAGACGGCGCTGGGGGCGCTGCTGTCGCACATCACCGGCGAGGCGGAGATCGAGACCTACCAGCCGATGAACGTCAATTTTGGGCTGTTCCCGCCGATCGAGGGCAGGACCAAGAAGGCCGATCGCAAGCGGATGTACACCGATCGGGCGCGAGCGGCGTTGAAGGACTGGCTGGCGGCCTGAGCCGGCCACCCTCTAAGCCGTCATCCCGACGAAAGTCGGGATCCAGACACTTCGGCGCTTCAGATGGCGCTAAACCGTAGAGGTCAATGGATCCCGGCTTTCGCCGGGATGACGGCTTGAAAGACAGGACTCACGTTTCCAGCACCGGCTCCTTCGCCATCGCCATCGCCAGCGCGCGATGGCGCTTCTCCACCGCCTCGCCATAGAGCGGCTCGTCGCCATCGGCGAGGCTGAGCACCAGCGACGGCCCCTCCAGCCGCAGCCGTGAGCGCTTGAGCGGCCGCGCGACGCCGCCGCTCAGCCGCTGGCCGAGCCGCATCGCCAGGCCCCAGCGCTTGGCCTCGGCCAGCGCTTCGGGCGTGGCCAGCCGTTCGAGCGGCGCCGGGCTATCGATCGCCCCGCCCAGCGAGGTGTACAGCGCCTGCGCGACCATCGCGCGACCGGCGGCGTCGATGCCGACCCAATTGCCGTGCAGCCCGATCTCCATGCCACGTTCGGCGCGAAACTCCGGGTTCGCCCGCCAGCCCACATCCGCGAGCAGGCACGCGGCATGGCGCAGCCGCGACCATTCGGGCCCGTCGCGGAACAGCGGCGCCAGCCAGGCATCGAGCAGGTCGCCATGCTCCGGAAAACGGCCCGAGCGCTGGCCCTCCTCGCGCGCGGCAACGATCAAGGGATCCTGCAGCCGCTCCTCGGCCGAGAGCCGTTGGAACAGCAGCCCTTCCCGCAGTCCATAGGCGGAGACGATCGTCCCGCTGCTGCCGAGCTGCCGGGTCACGGCAACGAGCAGTGCGGCGGCATCTGCCAGCGAGGGAATGCGCGCGCTCGACAGATCGGGCACGGTCTTGAGGTCGGCCTTGGTCGCGCCCTCGACGCGGCGGCCGAGCTCCTCCACCCGGTCGATCGCCAGCGGGTAATGGTGGACGATCGGCAACGGATAGGCCGTGAGGTGCATGTCGAGCTTGGCGAGCGAGCGCCACGAGCCGCCGACCATGTAGAAGGGCAGTCCTTTTCCTCGCCCCTTCCAGCCTGCCGCATCGATCATGCGGGTCACCTCGCGCTCCAGCACGCCCCGGCCCCGCGCGCGGATAGCGCCGAGACGGAGCACGCCGAGCGGGAACGACACGCGATCGGTCACCGTGCCGGCGACGACGCGGACCAGCTCCAGGCTGCCACCGCCCAGGTCGCCGACCACGCCGTCCGCCTCGGGAATACCCGACAGCACGCCGAAGCCGGACGCGGTCGCTTCCTCGACGCCCGAGAGCAGCTCGACGTCCAGGTCGAGCGCCTCGGCCATCGCCATCAGCTCGCCGCCATTCGAGGCGTCGCGCACCGCGGCGGTGGCGACGGTGCGCAGCTCGCTCACCTGCATCTCGCGGGCGAGCAGCGCGAAGCGGCCGAGCGCGGCGCGCGCGCTGGCGAGACCGCCGGCGTGGATCGCACCCGTCTCGGCCAGGCCCTTGCCGAGACCGGCCATCACCTTCTCGTTGAACAGGATCGCCGGTAGCCGCGCCGGGCCCTCATAGACGACAAGGCGGATCGAGTTGGAGCCGATGTCAATGATCGCGGTACGCGGCCGGGCGCTTATGGAAACGGTGCCCGGGGTAGGACGCAGGATGGTTGCCACGGGATCAGGCGCCCTTCGCGGCGAGCCGCTGCTTGCGCGGCGACAGCTTGGGCACGGGCTTGCGTCCGCCCATCGCGGCACCGCGGCCGGAGAGCGAGGGATTGGTCATGAAATAACGGTGCAGATTGAATTCCCCGTCTTCGCCCGGCACGATCCGGTCGTAATGGCCATCGGGCGCGAGCAGCCAGCTCTGCTCATTGTCGAGCAGGTTGGCGACCATCACCTGGTCAAGCACCTGGTCGTGCACGGTCTTGTTGAGCAGCGGTAACATGAACTCGACGCGGCGATCGAAGTTGCGCTGCATCCAGTCGGCCGAGGAGATATAGACCTTGGCACCGTCGTTCGGCAGCGCCTTGCCGTTGCCGAACACCCAGATACGGCTGTGCTCGAGGAAGCGACCGACGATCGACTTCACCCGGATATTCTCGCTCATGCCGGCGACGCCGGGGCGCAGGCAGCAGATGCCGCGCACGATCAGCTCGATCTGCACGCCCGCCGCACTCGCCTGGTAGAGCTTTTCGATGATCGCGGGATCGACCAGCGAGTTCATCTTCGCCCAGATCGTGCCGGGGCGCCCGGCGCGGGCATGGCCGATCTCCTCCTCGATCAGATCGCTCAGCCGGTGGCGCAGATTGCGGGGACTGATCCCGAGCAGCTCCAGATGCTGCGGCTCGACATAGCCGGTGACGTAGTTGAAGATCTGCGCGGCATCGCGGCCGATCCGCGGGTCGGCGGTGAAGAAACTGAGATCGGTATAGATGCGCGCGGTGATCGGGTGGTAGTTGCCCGTGCCGAAATGGCAGTAGGTGCGATAGCGATCGCCTTCGCGCCGGACGACCATCGAGACCTTGGCGTGGGTCTTCCAGTCGATGAAGCCATAGACCACCTGCACGCCGGCACGCTCCAGCGCGGTCGCCCAATAGAGATTCTGCTCCTCGTCGAACCGGGCCTTGAGCTCGACCACGGCCGTCACCGACTTGCCCGCCTCGGCGGCAGCGATCAGCGCGTTGATCACTGCCGACTGCTTGCCGGCACGATAGAGCGTCTGCTTGATCGCGACCACGTCCGGATCGGCCGCCGCCTGCTGGAGGAAGCTCAGCACGACGTCGAACGTCTCATAGGGGTGGTGGACGACGATGTCCTTGGCCCGGATCGCCGCGAAGCAATCGCCGCCATAATCTCGGATTCGCTCGGGAAAGCGCGCCGAGAAGGGCGTGAATTTGAGGTCGGGGCGGTCCTCGTCGACCAGCATCGACAGGTCGCCGACGCCGAGGAAACCACCGGTCTCGGTCAGCAGCGCGTCGCTGCCGCCCAGCTCTTCCTTGAGCACCGCTTCGAGATCGGGGGCGATGCCCTCCTCCATCTCGAGGCGGATGACGCGGCCGCGACGGCGGCGCTTGATCGCCGAGCGGAAGGTGAGCACGAGATCCTCGGCCTCTTCCTCGATCTCGATGTCGCTGTCGCGCAGCACGCGGAAGGTGGCGGCGGCGAGGATTTCGTAGCCGGGGAAGAGCAGCCCCCAGAAATGCTTGATCAGCGTCTCGATCGCGACATAGCGCGCCGGGCTGCCGGGCAGGCGGACGAAGCGCTTGAGCGTCGTCGGCAGCATCACCAGTTCCTGCACCGGCTCGCGATCCGAGGTGCGCAGCAGGTTGAAGATCACGCTCGATCCCTGGTTGGGGATGAACGGGAACGGGTGCGCGGGGTCGAGTGCCTGCGGGGTCAGGATCGGGAAGATCTGCTCGCGAAAATGGGTGGCGAGCCATTGTTCGGTCTCGCCCTCGATCGCATCGGCTTCGAGCACGAAAATATTGGCGAGCGCGAGCTGTGCGCGGATGTCGACCCACACCGCCTGCTGCTCGTCGGCGAGCGTCGCGGCTTCGGCGGAGATCGCGTCGAGCTGCTGCGCCGGGGTGAGGCCGTCTGCCGAGCGGGTGTCGATGTTCTGGAGCTGCTGGCCCATCAGGCCCGCCACGCGGACCATGAAGAATTCGTCGAAATTGCTCCCCGAGATGGAAAGAAAGCGCAGCCGTTCCAGGAGCGGATGGGCGGGGTTGCACGCCTCCTCCATCACCCGGCGGTTGAAGGCCAGCCAGGAGAGCTCGCGGTTGAAGTAGCGCGCTTCGGTGGGATTGGCGGGGGCGATGGTCACAGGGGCGGCGGATTCGGTCATTCGCTCTCGCTATCGTCGGAATGCGTCAAAAGGCTTGCAGCCTGGAGTGTAGACTTCACCACCGGGATCGACAAACGGCCGTCGGTCTCCATCTCCAGCACGTCGGCAACGCGCAGGATGGCGACATGGCTGCGCTCGATCCGCTTGGCGATCCAGGCGATCACGGCGGGCGTGGCGTGCAGCAGGTGCCGCGTGAAGGCGCGTTCGAGCAGCAGCGGGATCAGCGCATCGTCGGGCGGGCCGATCGCAAGCAGCGGCGAGGCGGCGAGGCGCGACCGCAGATCGGGCAGCCTCACCTCCCACAGCGGCGGTGCGGCATCGGCGACGATCAGGAGCGGGCGGCGCGCCACCTGCGCATCGTTCCAGGCGTGGAAGATGTCGGCCTCGTCGGCGCGTTCGGCATCGTCGATGATCGTCGCGCCGCTCTTCGCCGCAAACACGCGCGCGAGCAGGCTGCGGCCGGACTTGCGGGGGCCCACCAGCAGCGCGGCCATCACCGGCCAGGTCGCCCAATGTTCGAGCTGTTGGACGGCGCGGGCGTTCGAGTCGCTGACCAGGAAGTCCGTCTCGCTCGCCTCGGGCAGGCCCAGCGGCAGGCGGAGCTGGCTCATTGCGCCTTGGGGATCGGCGATGCCTGCGGCGCGGCCGCGCGGCGGATGCGGAGCACGCCCGCCCCTTCCTGCACGCTCCAGCCGCGCGACTCGAGCGCGGCGCGCAGCGCGGCCTGCGATCCGTCGAACGACACGCGCATCACCGAAATGCCGCCTAGTGCCAGGCTGGTGGTGGTCGCACTGCGGACACCCGGTACGCCGCGCACCGCACCTTCCGAAGCGGCCACGGCAGCCGCGTTGGGCGTCTCGACCTGCACCGAAACCGACGTGGCAGAAGTCGTGGCGCCCGGCATGGTCTCCACGCTCGGCAGCGGCGTCGGCAGCGGGGTTTCTTCGGGTGCCGGGGCGGTGGGCTGGGCGCCGGTTGGCCCCGCGGCGAGCACCGCATCGGTATGGAGC
>JAPJRE010000190.1 GCA_030824725.1 Sphingomonas sp. | reverse complement strand
TAGGTAAGTATCAAAAAATGTCCGCCAGCCCGTCCCGCACCCCCGCCCGCACGCTGGCCGCGATGATGGATCGCGGCGACGTGTTCGTCCCCGGTTGCCCGTCGCGCACGGTGCTCAAGCGGATCACCAGCAGCTGGGGCCTGCTCGTGCTGGTCGCGCTGCAGGACGGCACCCGCCGCTTCAGTGAGCTTCGCCGCCGGGTGAACGGCGTGAGCGAGCGCATGCTTGCCCAGACGCTCCAGCAGCTCGAGGCGCACCAGCTGGTCACCCGCCACAGCCTGCCGGTGGTGCCGCCCCATGTCGAATACAGCCTCACCCCGCTGGGCGAGCAGGCAGCGGCGAAGGTCGAGGATCTGATCGAGTGGATCCAGGCGAACATCGCCGCGCTGATGCCGGCGGAGGTGCAGGCAGAGGCCGCCGAGTAGCCTCCAACACCACCGTCATCCCGGCGAAAGCCGGGATCCATTGGGGTCTCCGTTCCGGCGCTTGCTGAAACCGAGAGGCGACTGGATCCCGGCTTTCGCCGGGATGACGCGCGTGGAGGGGCAAGGGTATGCAACAGGCCTTCGGTGTCAGGCACGTGCGCCCACAGCAACCAGCCCTCACCTCCCCGGCAGTATACCTCGCCGCGGAGGCATGGCATGGCACCGCCCCATGATCGCCGCCATCGCCACCCTGCTCCTCTGCCAGCTGCTCGGCGAGGGGGTCCACCTGCTCTCCGGCCTGCCGCTGCCGGGTGCCGTCATCGGCATGTTCCTGCTGCTCGGCTGGCTGCTGCTCCGCCCGGGCGAGCGGCCGACGCTGGTGCAGGTCTCCGCCTGGCTGACCGCGCATCTCTCGGTGATGTTCGTCCCCGCCGCGGTCGGGCTGATCGAGGAGGGGCCGGTGCTGGCGCGCAACGGCGTGGCGATCGTCGTCGCCACGCTGGCCTCGACGCTGCTCACCATGGCGGTGACCGCGCTGGTGTTCCGCTGGGCGCTCGCCCGGCAGGAGCGCGGCGCATGACCGCCCTCTGGGACGGCCTCCACCCGACGCCGCTGCTGTGGCTCACCGCGACGCTGCTCGTGTTCGAGGCCGCCGACCGGTTGTCGAAGCGCAGCAACCGCCACCCGCTCTGCCACCCGGTGCTGCTGGCGACCCCGGTGCTGATCGGCATCCTGCTCGCCACCCGCACGCCCTACCCGGTCTATGCGCAGAGCACCGCGATGCTCACCTTCCTGCTCGGCTCCGCGACCGTCGGGCTGGCGGTGCCGCTGTGGCGCAACCGCGCGCTGGTCCGCCGCGCCGCCGGCCCGCTGCTGCTGGCCCTGTTCGCGGGATCGCTGACCGCGATCGTCAGCGTCACCGGCATCGTCTGGGCATTCGGCGGCACCGCGCAGATCCTCGCCACCGTCGCCCCGCGTTCGGTGACCACCCCGGTGGCGATGGCGCTCGCCCAGCAATTGGGCGGCATCCCGCCGCTGGCGGCGGTCGTGGTGCTGATCGCCGGCGTGTTCGGGGCGATGGTCGCCTCGCCGCTGCTCGACCTGCTGGGGGTGAAGGACTTCCGCGTCCGCGGCTTCGCCACTGGCGTCGCCGCCCATGGCATCGGCATGGCCCGCGCCTTCCAGGTATCGGAACTGGGCGGCACCTTCGCCGGCGTGGGCATGGCGCTCAACGCGGCGATGACTGCGCTGCTGCTCACGCTGTGGGCGGTGCTGTAGGCAAAAAGCGGCGAATCCGCTATAGGGCCTCGACCAGCGGCGGGCCGAGGCCGGGCCGCCTCTGGGGATCCCCACCGTCCTGCTGCCGTAAGGCCCCTACTCGTCGGTCACGTCCTGCTTGGTGCCGTACAGCAGCACCGGCGTGCCATTCGCGAACTGGACGTCGGCGGTTAGCCGCATCTTGCGCAATTGGCCGTCGCGGCGGCGGATCGCCACGTCGATGGTGAAGCTCGCGCCTTCGGCCAGCGCCCGGTCGCGCACCTGCGCCAGCAGCGCCCGCGACTCCGGCGTGTACATCGCGACCACGTCGTCCCGCGTCAGCGGTTCGTCCCTCGGGATACCGAACAGGTCGTAGACGCCCGGCGACCAGCGAAGCGCATTGGTGGCAAGCTCGCACTCCCAGGCGGCGGGCAGCGGGATAAGCGGGTCACCGGCCCGCCGTACCACGCTTGGGAGAGGCTGGATGCGCATTCCGCCCTTGCAGCATAGTCTGGGTTAACGACAGGTTGTCGACCGCCTCCGTAACTCCCGGGGTGACGCGCGCGCCGCACCTCGCTAAGGGGTCCGGCCATGACCCAGATCACGCCCGAGATCGTGGCCGAGCACGGCCTTTCGCCCGAAGAATATGACCGCGTCCTCAAGGCGCTCGGTCGCGCGCCGAACCTGACCGAGCTCGGCATCTTCTCGGTGATGTGGTCCGAGCATTGCAGCTACAAGTCCAGCCGCATCCACCTGAAGAAGCTGCCGACCACCGGCCCGCAGGTGATCTGCGGCCCCGGCGAGAATGCCGGCGTCGTCGACATCGGCGACGGCCAGGCCGCCATCTTCAAGATGGAGAGCCACAACCACCCGAGCTACATCGAGCCCTATCAGGGTGCGGCGACCGGCGTGGGCGGCATCCTGCGCGACGTGTTCACCATGGGCGCGCGCCCGATCGCCAACATGAACGCGCTGCGCTTCGGCCGGCCCGATCATCCCAAGATGAAGCATCTGATCGCCGGCGTCGTCCACGGCATCGGCGGCTATGGCAATTGCGTCGGCGTGCCGACCGTGGGCGGCGAGGTGAACTTCCACCCGGCCTATGACGGCAACATCCTGGTCAACGCGATGACCGTGGGCATCGCCGATACCGACAAGATCTTCTATTCGGCAGCCTCGGGCGTCGGCAATCCGATCGTCTATGTCGGCTCCAAGACCGGCCGCGACGGCATCCACGGCGCGACGATGGCCTCGGCCGATTTCGGCGAGGATTCGGAAGAGAAGCGCCCCACCGTCCAGGTCGGCGATCCCTTCACCGAGAAGCTGCTGATCGAGGCCTGCCTCGAGCTGATGGCCTCGGACGCGATCGTCGCGATCCAGGACATGGGCGCCGCCGGCCTCACCTCCTCCAGCGTCGAGATGGCGTCCAAGGGCGGCGTCGGCATCGAATTGATCATGGACGACGTGCCCCAGCGCGAAACCGGCATGACGCCCTATGAGATGATGCTCTCCGAAAGCCAGGAGCGCATGCTGATGGTGCTCAAGCCCGGCCGCGAGGATTTCGCCGAGGCGATCTTCCGCAAGTGGGAGCTGGACTTCGCCGTGATCGGCCATGTCACCGACACCGGCCGCATGGTGCTCAAGTGGAAGGGCGACGTGGTGTGCGACATCCCGCTCGCCCCGCTCGCCGACGAGGCGCCGCTCTACGATCGTCCGCACGTCCCCACGCCCAAGCAGCCCGAGCTGCAGAACGTGCCCGAATGCACCGATCCCGCTGCCGATCTCGTCAAGCTGATGGGTTCGCCGGATATCGCCAGCCGCCGCTGGATCTGGGAGCAATATGACCACATGGTCGGCGGCGACACCGTGCAGCGCCCGGGCGGCGACGCCGCGGTCGTCCGCGTCCACGGCACCGACAAGGGCCTGGCGATAACCACCGATTGCACCCCGCGCTATTGCTTCGCGGACCCCGTCGAGGGCGGCAAGCAGGCGATTGCGGAGGCCTGGCGCAACCTCTCGGCAGTGGGTGCGACCCCGCTGGCGGTGACCAACTGCCTCAACTTCGCCAACCCGCAGCGCCCGGAGATCATGGGCCAGATCGTCGGCTGCCTCGAAGGCATGAGCGACGCCTGCCGCGCGCTCGACTTCCCGATCGTCTCGGGCAATGTCAGCCTCTACAACGAGAGCAAGGCGACCGGCGGCGGCTCGGCGATCCTGCCGACCCCCGCGATCGGCGCGATCGGCCTGCTCAAGGACTGGCAGAAGAACTGCACCATCGCCTTCAAGGGCACCGGCGACGTGATCATCGCGGTCGGCGAGCGCGGCGGCCATCTCGGCCAGTCGATCTGGCTGCGCGAGATCTGCGGCCGCGAGGAAGGCCCGCCCCCGCCCGTCGACCTGATGATGGAGCGCCGCACCGGCGCCTTCATCCGCTCGGCGATCTGCGGCGGCGCCGTCACCGCCTGCCATGACGTCGCCGACGGCGGCCTGGCGGTGGCAATCGCCGAGATGGCGCTGGCCGCGAACATCGGCGCGATCCTCGATCAGCCCCAGCCCCTTCGGCGTGGCGGGCAGCTGGTTCGGCGAGGACCAGGGCCTGTACGTGGTGACCGTCAAGGACGAAGCGCTCGCCGACTTCCTCGTCGCCGCCGACAAGGCCGGCCTCGCCGCCGATCCGATCGGCCGCACCATCGCCAACCGCATCATCTTCGAGATGGAGGAAGGCGATTTCTGCGTGAGCCTCGACGACCTGCGCAAGGCGCATGAAGGCTTCTTCCCGGCGCTGATGGGCACGGCCGAAGCGGTCAGCGAAGCGAACGCGATCTGATTGCCAGGCTGGGGGTTCGCCGGGTCGGGATGAATCCGGCGTCCTCCCCACCACCCGTCATCCCGGCGAAAGCCGGGATCCATTGGGGTCGCCCTTGCGGCTCTTGCTGCTAACGAGAGGCGACTGGACCCGGCTTTCGCCGGGATAACGGCGTGCGCGCACGTCGCCCACGCCTTGCACGAACCACACGCAATCGCACCACAACCCCCAAATGGGGGGTACCGCACCGCTCGCCTTGGGCTGGTGACAGCGCGGTCGCCGCGGCATTCTTCACCGATGTCGGATTTTGGGGATCGGGCCACGAGCGGCGGCAGCGTCGTCTTGCCGGGCGGACCGCGGCTGGACGCCGCGCTGGACGGGGTCCGGCTGCGCGCGCTCGCCGCCGCGCTGCTCGCGCTCGGCATCTTCTGGATCGACAGCTTCACCAGCTTCCACAGCGCGATCGCCACCCTCTACGCCGTCGTGCTGCTGCTCGCCGGCGCGCGGCTCGATCGGCGCCAGCTGGTCGGCTGGAGCCTCGCCTGCGCCGCGCTCACCATCGCGAGCTTCGTCATCGTCCACCGCAACGCGCCGTCGACCGAAGCCGCGCTGCGCCTGCTGGTGAGCCTCGCCGCCAACGCCGTCACCACCGCGCTGCTGCTCCACCGCATCGTGCTCGACCAGCGCGTCGCGCGCGAGGAGCGCCGCTATGCGACGATGACCGACACGCTGGCGATCGCGATCTGGGAACATGATTTCAGCTGCGTCGATGCCGCCATCCAGGGCCTGCGCGCGTGCGGCGTCAGTGATCTGCGTGCCTATCTGCGCGCGCATCCCGAATTCGTCGCCCATATCCGTCGCCAGGTGCGCATCACCGACGTCAACCAGACCGCGCTCGACATGATGGGCGTGGCCAGCAAGGCCGCCTTCTTCCGCAAGCTGGGCGACTTCCTGCCCGAAACCGATGCCAGCTTCGCCGAGTGCATCCTCGCGATCGACGAGCGCCGCCCGATGTTCCAGGCCGAGACCCAGGTGATCGCCGCCGACGGATCGCCGATCGACATCATCGTCGCCTTCAGCCTCGCGCCGGGCACCTGCCTGGCGCAGGTGCCCGGCAGCATCCTCGACATCCGCCAGCGCAAGCGGCTGGAGACCACGATCGAGCGCACGCGCATCGAGCTGGAGCGCGTCCAGCGCACCGCCGCGATCGGCGCGATGTCCGCCTCGATCGCGCACGAGATCAACCAGCCGATCTCCGCCGTGCAGAGCTATGCCGATGCCGCCGCGCGCTGGCTCGCCCGGCCCGAGCCCGACCTCGACGAGGTGCGCCTGTCGCTGGCGGGGCTCAACCAGGCGGTGGCGAACGTCCATGCGGTGGTCCAGCGGGTCCGCTCGCTGGTCGGCGGCTCGCAGGGCGACATGCAGCCGCTGGGACTGGGCAGCCTCGTCGCCGACACGCTGGCCATCGCCGCCCGCGACCTCGACGCGCACGGCGCCCGCATCCAGGTCGCGCCGCTCGGCGAGCCGCACGTGCTGGGGGATCCGATCCTGCTCAAGCATTTGCTGCTCAACCTGATCACCAACGCGCTGCAGGCGATGGAGGCGGCAGGAATCGCCGACAAGCGCATGGACCTGACGCTCCACGCCAAGGACGACCATGTCCTGCTGCTGCTGCGCGACCACGGCCCCGGCCTCGCGCCCGAGATCGCCGAGCCGTTCGAGACCTTCGCCACCACCAAGCCGGGCGGCATGGGGCTGGGCCTGTCGATCTGCCGCTCGATCGTGGAGCTGCACGACGGCCGCATCACGCTGAGCAACCACCCCGATGGCGGCGCACTCGCGGCGATCGAGCTGCCGCTCGCCGCCTGAGCTACGCGCCCAGCGCGCGTTTCAGCGCCCCCGAGAGCAGGTCCGGATCGACCGGCTTGTCGAGCAGCGCCACCAGGTCCAGCGCCGCGGCGCGGGCGCGCAGGTCGGGCGTGGGATAGGCAGTCATCAGGATCACCGGCACCGTAGATCCGCGCGCGCGCAGGCTGTGGCGAAGCTCCAGGCCGGAGCGGCCGGGCATCTGCAGGTCGGTGAGCACGCAGTCCGCCGCATCGCCGCCGCTTTCCAGAAAGGCGTCGGCCGACGGGTAGCTCGCGGTACGATAGCCGAAGGAGCGTATCAGGCTCGCCGCCGCGTCGCGCACCAGCGCATCGTCATCCACCACGGCCACCAGACTGTCCCGCACCCGCATCGCTCCCAGCGCGCGGACCATCCGCGACATGCTGCAAGCTAGGCAGGGCGGGCCGCGCCGGGTAGCTATACGGTTGGTTATTGGGGCTACTACGCATTCCCGTCGCGAGACGGCAGTGCCTCGGCGGCGCGCACCAGATCGGGCACGGTGCGCAGCCCCATCTTGCGCATCAGGCTGGCACGGTGGAGCTTCACGGTGATCTCGGCGATGCCCAGCTCGCCGGCAATCTGCTTGTTGAGCAGACCGCGCACCACGCCTTCCATCACCTGCCGCTCGCGCGCGGTGAGCGTCGCGAAGCGCTGGCGCAGCCCTTCATTCTCCCGCGTCGCGCTGCGCCGCTCGGCGGCACGGGCGAGCCCGGCATTGACCGCGTCCAGCATGTCCTGGTCGCGGAACGGCTTGGTCAGGAAGTCGACCGCCCCGCCCTTCATCGCCTTCACGGACATGGGAATATCGCCGTGCCCGGTCAGAAAGATCACGGGCAGGTCGATCCCGCGCTCGGCCAGCCGCTCGCGGCATTCGAAGCCGCCCATGTGCGGCATGCGCACGTCCACCACGAGGCAGCACGGCGTCTCGGGCAGCGTCGCGTCCAGCAGCTCCTGCGCCGAGCCATAGTTGCGCACCGCGAAATCGACCGAGCGGAACAGCGAATCGAGCGAGCCGCGCACCAGCGGGTCGTCGTCGACCACCAGCACGACGGGCCGCGCATCGGGCGTTGGGGCGGGAGCGAGGCGGGTCATGGTTGCGATCCTTTCGCAACGTGGGTGACGCACCGCGCCCGCGCCGACAATCCCGGATGGGGTGCCCGCTTCCCCCCCGAACGGGCAAAATCGGAAGATCGCTGCCGGATTTGAGACGGGCGGGCAGGATCAGTCGCTGCGCGCCTCGCGCCGGGCCTGCGGCGTGGCGGGCACGGTGCGCCCGCCGGCGGGG
>JAPJRE010000189.1 GCA_030824725.1 Sphingomonas sp. | reverse complement strand
TCCACACACCGAAAGCGCCCAGATCGTTGAGCGTCACGAACAGCATAAGGGCAAGAACTGCCAGCATGCCGCCACGGAACGCCCATTCCATCACCTGCGGCTCCACCGGGCGCCGGCGGACCGCTTCGACGGCGTAGAACAGGAGATGACCACCATCCAGCACCGGGACTGGCAACAGGTTGATGAATCCCAGATTAATGGAGACAAGCGCGATCAGGAACGCGAACTCGATCGGCCCCATCGAAAGCCGCTCACCCGATACCTGCGCGATCTTGAGCGGCCCGCCGAGCTCCGACACCGAACGCCGGCCGGTGATGATCTGGCCGAGGCCGTCTACCGTCATCCGGACGATGTCCGCCGTGCTGCGCAGGCCCACCAGCGGCGCTTCGAGAAGACCCACCGGTACCTGCGTCGAACCTGCCGCGCCGATGCCGAGCTGGCCGATCCTGAACTCGTTGCCGAAGCGATCGCGCTCCAGCCGCGTACCGATCACCGCATCGACGCTGCGCGCGGCACCGCCGCGGACGAACTCGATCCGCACCGGTTCGTTCGGCCGCAACTGGGTGAACTGCACCATGTCGGCATAGGTTTCGACCCCGCGGCCGCCGAGGCCGGTGATGCGGTCGCCCGGCTGCAGGCCGGCCCGTGCGGCGGCGCTGCCCTGGAGGACCGTGCCGACAACCGAGGGCGTGCGGTTCTCGCCAAACATGAAGGCGAAGGTCGACAGGATCAGAACCGCAACCAGGAAGTTCATGATCGGGCCCGCCGCGACGATGATCGCGCGCTGCCACAGCGGCTTGGCCTGGAAGGTCTTGGCGCGTTCGCTCGCCGGCAGCTGCAGCCATTCGGGCGAAGGCTGGCTCGCCGGGTTCATGTCGCCGGCGAAGCGGACATAGCCGCCCAGCGGCAACAGGCTGAACTTCCAGCGCGTGCCGCGGCGGTCGGTGATGCCGGCGATCTCGCGGCCGAAGCCGATCGAGAACTCCTCGGCCTTAACCCCGAAGAGGCGGCCCGCCAGATAATGTCCCAGCTCGTGCAGGAACACGAGCGGCCCGATCACCAGCGCGAACGCCAGAATGGTGAGCAGGATGCCGGGGGATTGGATCAAGCGACGCAGTCCTTCACTCGCTCGGCCGCATAAAACCGCGCCTCCGCATCGATCGCCAGCACGGCGTCGAGCGTTTCCGGCGCGGCCGGGTCGTAGCGGCTAAGCGTATCGGCAGAGATTGCGGCAATTTCAAGAAATCCGATCCGCCCGGCGAGAAAGGCCGCGACGGCGACTTCGTTGGCGGCATTGAGGATCGCCGGACGCGCCCCGCCCGCCTTCAATGCCTCCATCGCCAGCGCAAGCGCGGGAAAGCGGTCGAGATCGGGGCTTTCGAATTCGAGCTTCCCCACCGCGGCGAGGTCGAGCGGCGGGCACGGCGTCTCCATCCGCTCGGGCCAGGCCAGCGCATAGGCGATCGGCGTGCGCATGTCGGGCGTACCGAGTTGGGCAAGCACCGATCCGTCGACATATTCCACCATCGAATGGACGACGGACTGGCGGTGGACCAGTACGGCCAGCTGCTCGGCGGCGACAGGGAACAGGTGGAAGGCCTCGATCAGCTCGAGCCCTTTGTTCATCATCGTCGCCGAATCCACCGAGATCTTGGCACCCATCGACCAGTTGGGATGCGCCACCGCCTGTGCGGGGGTGATGTCGCGCATCGCTTCCTTGGGTGTCGCGCGGAACGGCCCCCCACTGGCGGTGAGGATGATCCGGCGCACGCCCCTGGGTGCGGTACAATCGAGGCACTGGAACACCGCATTGTGCTCCGAATCGACCGGCAGCAGCGTCGCGCCATGGGCGCGGGCCGCCGCCATCATCACCTCGCCCGCCGAGACCAGCGATTCCTTGTTCGCCAGCGCGACCGTGCCGCCCGCCTCCAGCGCCGCCATCACCGGCTTGAGGCCTGCCGTGCCGACGATCGCGGCCATGGTCCAGTCGGCGCCCATGCGGGCGACGTCGCACACTGAATGCGCACCGCCCATCGCCTCCACGCCACTGCCGGCCAGCCGCTCCTGCAGTGCCGGCAGGCACGTCTCGTCGGCGACCACGGCGTAGCGCGCGCGCGTGCGGATCGCCGCGGCAGCCAGCTTCTCGACATCGCAATTGGCAGTCAGCGCAACGACTTCGAAGGCGTGCGGATTTCGTTCGATCAGATCCAGCGTCGAGGTGCCGACCGAGCCGGTCGCCCCCAACACCGTAACGCGCTTCACCACCAGTATCCTCCCACGACCACCTGATGATGGATCGCAAAAAACAAAGCCGCAACCGGGGCGGCAAAGACGAGGCCGTCGAGCCGATCGAGAATGCCGCCATGGCCGGGCAGCAAATTGCTCGAATCCTTCACCCCGGCGACGCGCTTGAGGTGGCTCTCATAGAGGTCGCCCACCTGCGAGGCGAAGGCGACCAGCGGCGAGACCGCCACCAGCCACCAGCCGATCGCCGTCCCCGGCGCGATCGCCACGAAGGCGGCGGAGAACAGGATCGCGGCGATCAGCCCGCCGATCAGCCCCGCCCAGGTCTTGTTGGGGCTGATCGCGGGGGCGAGCTTGGGCCCGCCGATTGCGCGACCGGCGAAATAGGCGCCGCTGTCGCACACCCAGACGATCGCCATCGTCCACAGCGTTGCGGCAAAGCCCTGGGGATGGTCGCGAAGCAGCAGCAGCGCGAGCACCGGCAGCCCGACATAGACCTGCCCCGCCGCCAGCTTGCCGTTCCGCGTCACGATCGCGACGAAGAAGAAGGCGCCGAACACCAGCCCCAGCGCCAGGAAGCCCGGGCCGGCGGCTGCCGGGCTCAGGATCGCCAGCGGCACCATCATCACATATTGGGTGAGGCGGCGCTTGCTCTCATCCTGCGCCAGTAGCGCCCATTCGCCGATCATCAGCACGGCCATGACGGTGATGACCAGCCAAAAGCCCCAGCCGCCCGCCCAGAGCGCGGCGAGCGCGAGCCCGACCAGCGCGAGCCCGACGACGGCACGTTTCGGAAGATCGGAATTCTTGCTCACAGGCCCCCGAAACGCCGCTGGCGCCGCCCGAACTGGGCCAGCGCATCGGCCAGCGCGCGCTCGTCGAAATCGGGCCATAGCGTGTCGACGAACAGCAGCTCGGCATAGGCCGCCTGCCACAGCAGGAAATTGGAAAGCCGTTGCTCGCCCGAGGTGCGGATCATCAGGTCGAGCGGGGGCAGGCCGGCCGTCTCCAGCTCGCTTTCGAACCGCGCCTCGTCGATCGCGGCGGGATCAAGGGTGCCGTCACGCGCCTGCTCGGCGAGGCGCCGGGCGGCCGCGAGAAGCTCGGCCTGCGCACCATAGTTGAGCGCCAGCACCAGCGTTGGCCCGGTGTTGACCGCGGTCCGCGCGATCGCTGCCGCGATCATCGTCACCAGATCGGGCGAGAGTTCACGCCAACCGCCGATCACCCGCAGCTTGACGCCGTCGGCGACGATCTGGTCCAGCTCGCGCTCGAGGAACTGCCGCAGCAGCCCCATCAGCGCGCCGACTTCCTCTTCCGGGCGGCGCCAGTTCTCGGAGGAGAAGGCGTAGAGCGTCAGCACCTCGATGCCGAGCGTCCGCGCCGCGCGCGCGACGCGACGCACCGCCTCCACGCCCTGGCGATGGCCGGCGACGCGCGGCAGCAGGCGCTTCTTCGCCCAGCGCCCGTTGCCGTCCATGATGATCGCGACATGGCGGGGCGGCGGGGCCTCGCCGCCCGAAGCGGAGGCCAGCTTAACGGCCACCGCGCCCTGCCCTTTCGGCCGCACCAGAATGCCCGGCGCGGATCACTTGCCCAGGATTTCCTTTTCCTTGGCAGCGGCCGCCGCGTCGATATCGGCAATCGTCGCGTCGGTGATCTTCTGGACCTCGGTCTCGTGGCGCTTGCGCTCGTCCTCGCCGAACACGCCCTTCTTCTCGTCGGTCTTCAGGCTGTCCATGCCGTCGCGGCGCACGTTGCGCGCGGCGATACGGGCCTTCTCGGCATATTGGTTGGCGAGCTTGGCGAGCTCCTTGCGGCGCTCCTCGGTCAGGTCGGGGATCGGCAGGCGCAGCGTCTGGCCGTCGACGATCGGGTTGAGGCCGAGGCCGGCCGAACGGATCGCCTTATCGACGGGGCCGACATTCGACTTGTCCCACACCTGCACCGAAAGCAGGCGCGGCTCGGGTGCCGAGACGGTCGCCACCTGGGTGATCGGCATGTGCGAGCCATAGACCTCGACGGTCACCGGATCGAGCAGCGTGGTCGAGGCGCGGCCGGTGCGGAGCCCGGTCAGATCGTGCTTGAGCGATTCCACGGCGCCGGCCATGCGGCGCTCGAGATCTGCCTTGTCATATGCGGCCATTTTCGGCGTTCCTTGAAGCTTGGGTACAGTGGGTTACGCGGCGCTCGCGTCCTGGACGATGGTGGAAGTCCCCTCGCCCCGGAGCACCGAGGCGAGATTGCCCTCGCCGCGGATGTTGAACACCACGATCGGAATATGGTTGTCGCGGCACAGCGCGACGGCAGAGGCGTCCATCACCTTCAGATTGTCGGCGAGCACGCGGTCGTAGCTCAGCGTCTCGTAGCGCTTGGCGGTCGGCACCTTCTTGGGGTCGGCATCGTACACGCCGTCGACCGAGGTACCCTTGAACAGCGCGTCGCACTTCATCTCGGCGGCGCGAAGCGCGGCGGTGGTGTCGGTGGTGAAGAACGGCAGGCCCGTGCCCGCGGCAAACAGAACGACGCGGCCCTTCTCCATGTGCCGCTCGGCGCGGCGGCGGATATAGGGCTCGCACACGCTGGCCATCGGGATGGCGGACTGGACGCGGGTCTCGACGCCGACCTTCTCAAGCGCGTTCTGCATGGCGAGCGCGTTCATCACGGTGGCGAGCATGCCCATGTAATCGGCGCTGGCGCGGTCGAAGCCCTGGGCTGCGCCCGCGATGCCGCGGAAGATGTTGCCGCCGCCCACGGTCATGCAGATTTCGAGGCCACTTTCCTTGGCCTCCTTCACCTCGAGCGCGACGCGCTCGCAGGTCTCGGGATCGATGCCGAACTGACCCTGGCCCATCAGGACCTCCCCCGACAGCTTGAGAAGGATGCGGCGGAAGGTCGGTGCGGTCATGGTTTTCCTGAGATCTTGAGAAGCGGACAGCGAAGCGGCGCGGACCCTAGAGGAGCCGCGCCGCGCGAACAAGCGTCGATGCCGGGGAAAAGCCGTCGAAACGACCTTGCCCCGACGCGCCTGATTACTTGGTGAGACCGGCGGTCGCCGCCACTTCGGCAGCGAAGTCGCTCTCTTCCTTCTCGATGCCTTCGCCGAGCTGGAAGCGGACATAGTCCTTCAGCACGATCGCCGAGCCCGAGTCCTTCGCCGCCTTGGCGATGACGTCCGACACCGGGGTCTTGCCGTCCATCACAAACAGCTGGCTCAGCAGGGCATTCTCCTTGGCGAACTTCTTCACCGCGCCATCGACCATCTTCTCGATGATCTCGGCCGGCTTGCCGCTCTCGGAAGCCTTTTCGGCCGCGATCGCACGCTCACGGGCGAGCACGTCCTGGTCCAGGCCGCTCTCGTCGAGCGCCAGCGGGAAGGCGGCGGCGATGTGCATCGCCAGCTGCTTGCCGAGCGGCTCGAGCACGTCGACACCGGCTTCCGATTCGAGCGCGACGAGCACGCCGATCTTGCCGAGGCCCGGGGCCGCCGCGTTGTGGACGTACGGGATCACCGCGCCCTTGGCGACTTCGACCTTCTTGGCGCGACGCAGCACCTGGTTCTCGCCGATCGTGGCGATGTTGGCGGTCAGCGTCTCGTCGACGGTCTGGCCCGACTCCATCTTCGCGGCCTTGATCGCGGCGATATCGTCACCGGCTTCCAGCGCCAGCGCGGTGGTCTCGCGGACGAAGTTCTGGAAGATCTCGTTCTTGGCGACGAAGTCGGTCTGCGAGTTCACCTCGACGGCAACACCCTTGGTGCCGGCAACCGCCAGGCCGACCAGGCCTTCGGCCGCGGTGCGGCTCGACTTCTTGGCGGCAGCGGCGAGGCCCTTGGCACGCAGCCAGTCGGCCGCGGCTTCCATGTCACCGTTGGTTTCGGAGAGCGCCTTCTTGCAATCCATCATGCCGGCGCCGCTCTTTTCGCGGAGTTCCTTGACGGCGGCTGCAGTGATCTCGGCCATGTCTCTATTCCTCAGTTAAAAGTCGGGCGGAGCAGTGCGTGCGCCCTGCCCCGCCCCGATTACGGTTCGATGACGCGGGCGATCAGCCTTCGACGGCTTCCTCGACCGGCGGCTGCTCGGCAGCACCGAAGTCATAGCCCTGCTGCATCAGCGCCTCGCGGCCGCCGCGGGTCGCGGCGATGGCGATGGCTTCGCAGTAAAGGCGGATGGCGCGGCTGGCGTCGTCGTTGCCCGGGACCGGGAACGCGATGCCGTCCGGCGAAACGTTCGAATCGAGCACGGCGACGACGGGGATGCCAAGGGTGTTGGCTTCCTTGATCGCCAGCTCTTCCTTGTTCGCGTCGATCACGAACATGATGTCGGGGATGCCGCCCATGTCGCGGATGCCGCCGAGCGAAAGCTCGAGCTTGTCGCGCTCGCGGGTGAGCTGCAGCACTTCCTTCTTGGTGAGGCCGTGCGTATCGCCCGACAGCTGCTCTTCGAGCGTCTTGAGGCGCTTGATCGAGTTGCTGATGGTCTTCCAGTTGGTGAGCATGCCGCCCAGCCAGCGATGGTTGACGAAGTGCTGGCCTGCGCGACGCGCCGCCTCGGCGATCGGCTCCTGCGCCTGGCGCTTGGTGCCGACGAACAGCACCTTGCCGCCGGCAGCGACGGTCGAGCTGACGAACTCGAGCGCGCGGGCGAAGAGCGGAACGGTCTGCGACAGGTCGATGATGTGAACGCCGTTGCGATCACCGAAGATGTAGGGCTTCATCTTCGGGTTCCAGCGATGGGTCTGGTGACCGAAGTGCGCGCCCGATTCGAGCAGCTGCTGCATGGTGACGACGGGTGCCGCCATAGGGATAACTCCTTCCGGTTGGTCCTCTGGGAAGCGGGAATTCGGAATCGCTCCGAACACCGGGTTATGATGCTTCCCATGCGGGGTTGAGGCGGGCCGCTTAGTCGATTGCGCCGCCCGGCACAAGCTGGAACATTATTGGAACATCGCTTGACGGCGGAACAGGGATGGAACATAAAGCGATCAGAACGCGATTGATGGAACAGGCAAGACTCTCGGCGGTTCGAGGTTCTTGGGTTCCGCTGGGATCGGCGTTGAAGATCAGGAGCCGGGTAATGACTGGATTCGCTGTCTTTTTTCTGTTCGGGTCGGCTTTCACGGCCGCCGTCTGGACGCTCTACGCAAGCATGCATCCGCAACTGCATCGCTTCGCCGAATTGTTCGGCATGGCGCGGCCGGTAGCGCTTCCCGCCCCGTCGCCGCGCCTGTCGCGGGTCAGGGTGCGGTCGGTTCCGGCGCGGATGCCCCGTCCCCACCCGCAGCGCGCAGCCGCCTGATCTTGCGGTAGGAGCGAATGCTGAACGGAATGCTGGCGAGATAGGCGATCGCCACGATCGCGAGCGTGGTCCAGGGCGCCGAGACCAATGCCGCGGCAAGGGCGACGAGTACCGCGATCGCCTCAAACCGGAC
>JAPJRE010000188.1 GCA_030824725.1 Sphingomonas sp. | reverse complement strand
CACAAGCATGTCGGGCAGCTTTGCGCGGGCGTGTTCCTCCATGCCGAGGGGCCGAGCTACGACCATCAGGCTTTCCGCCCCTGGCGGGTCCAGGCGTTGGCGTTCAAGGCGATCCGTGCGCTGTACCCGGAGTACGACCTTTGGCGCGATTTCCCCTATGAGTATGTGTTCGACAAGCTGGCGATCGACGTGATCAACGGAGGGCCGGGCCTGCGCGCATGGGTCGATGATCCCGCAGCCACCCCGGCCGATCTCGACGCGCTGACCCGGCCCGACGAAGCGGCCTGGATCGCGGCACGCCAGCCGCACCTGCTCTACTGATGGAGGGCAGGATGGTGGCACCCGAACGCGCGCTCTGCGGCCTGATCTTCGCGGTGGAGGAGGCGCGGGATCGCCCCGGCACGCTGGTCGCCAGCCTGCCGTTCGGCGGGATGACGCTGCTCGAATACCAGATCCGGCTGCTCGCTGGCATCGGGGCCGAGCAGGTGCTGGTCGCGGTCGGCAAGGTGACGCCCCAGTTCCTCGCCGCGATCGAGCGGGCGGGGCGCGGGCGCCTGAAGGTGGACATCGTCCGCTCTGCCGAGGAAGCGGCGGAGAAGGTGCTGCGCGATGCCGATGTGCTGGTGCTCGCCGACGGTCTGGTCACCATCGATCCGGTCATGGAGCGGATGGCCGCCGAGCCGCACGCCGCGTTGCTCGTGACCGACGATTCCGAATCCCCGGCGGCGATCGAGCGGCTGGACATGCGCCATTGCTGGGCGGGCATCGCCCGGATCGAGACGCGGCACCTCGCCCATATCGCGACCATGCCCGAGGACTACGACTTCCAGTCGGCGCTGCTGCGCGTGGCGGCGCAATCGGGCGCGCTGCAGGTGCCGCTCGCGCCCGGCTGGGCCCGTGCCGGCCATGCGGTGGAGCGCAGCGGCGACGGGCTGGCGGCGCGCAACGATGCGGTGCTCGCCGCGCTGAGCGACCGCCGCACGCTATGGGCCGATCGCTGGGTGTTCAGCCGCGCGTCGCGCTTCGTGCTGCCGCAGATGATGGCGCGCAACATTCCGGACTGGGCGCCGCTGGCGATCGGCGGGGTGGTCGCGGTCGCCGCGCTGCTCACCGTGCTGGCCGGATGGGAAGGCATCGGCACGCTGGTCGCGCTGCTCGCCACGTTGAGTTTCGCGACGGCGGCGTCGCATGCGGCGCTGCGCGGCGAGGAGCCCCGCGCCCGGCGGATCGAGCTGGCGATCCTCTGCCTGTTCGTGCTGCTGCTGGCGGCGACCGGCTGGCGGGAGTTCCGCCTCAGCGCCGCCGCCGCTGCGCCGATGCTCGCCGGGTTCGGCGTGGTGCTGCAGCTGTTGGCCGAGCGGGTGCCGGTGCAGCGCCGCCGCTGGTGGGCCAATGCCGCAGCCCAGATGCTGGTCCTCACCCCCTTCGCGCTGCTGGGGCATGCGACGATCGGGCTGGCTGCCGTCTCGCTGTACGGCCTGGCGACGCTGACGGCGGCGATCGAAAGCCTGCGCGGCAAGTCTTAGCCTCCGATTAAGCTAGCAGCTGTATGCCTTAGCGCATGGCGCAGGGCGCTCCCGAACCGCGCGATGGCCTGGCCATCGGCGCCCAGGATCTGCTGGCACGCGCTGCGGCGGCGGAAGGGCATGAGCGCGCGCTTCGCCGGGCCGCCGCCCGCGACCTGGCCGTTCCCGAGGCATTGCGGCTGGACGAGCGGACACGGGCCGGCGTGCGCGCGCGGTTGGAGCAGATCGTCGCCGCGATCGAGCGCAACCTGGGCCGTGCGGTCGCCCCGGAGGGGTTTCCCGGCATGGGGCCCAGCCTGGCCCTGCTCGACGCCGCCGGGATTGCGAACGATCCCGTGCTGGCGGGGGAGCTGTTGGCGAGCGTTCGGCTCGACCAGCTTGCGGCCAGCTTGCCCCATCATGCGCCGGCCGATCCGGCGCGGCCCAGCCTGCTCAATCGCCTCGCGGAGCACCCGGCGCCGGTGCTCGCCGATGCGGCGCGCGCGCTCCTGCTGGCGGAGAGCCGGGCGCGGAGTCCTGATGCGGGACGCTGGCAATTGCCGTTAACCTTGCATCGTCGGCTGCTCTGGTGGGTTGCGGCCGCCATGCGCGAACAGGCGGGATCAGGGGCAGGCATTGCAATGGACGAGGCGTTCGTCGCCGCGGTCCAGACCGACTTTGCGCTGGCCGAGGCTTGGGCGGGCGAGCAGGTCGAGGCCCGCGCCCTGCAACTCGTCAATGCGCTCGATCCGGCGCCGCGCGAGTGGCCGAAGCTTCTGCTGGAGGCGTTGCGCGACCGGCGGCTGTCGCTGTTCCTCGCCATGCTGGCGCGTGCCGCGTCGATCGACTTCGCCGATGCGCGGGCGCTGGTGCTCGATCCGGGCGCGGAGCGGCTGCTGCTGGTGCTGCACGCGCTGGGCCTGCCGCGCGAGACGATCGCGGAGCTGTGCTTCGGCTTGCGCAGCGCCGAAGCACATCACGATCTGGCGGGGCTGGCCGATGCCGTGGACAGCCTCGCGGACCTCGACGTGGAGCGGGCACGCGCGATGCTCCGCTCGCTGCGGCTCGCCCCGGACTATCGCGCCGCGCGCGCTGCGTTGGACGGGGGGCGGGCGGGGTGACCGCAACGCGGTCCCTCGATCCGGTGGTGCCGCTCGCGGTGGCGCGGCTGGACGCTAATGGCCGGCTGATCGACGCGGAACCGCGGCTGCGGGCGCTGAACGACCGTGCCGGCGGCCAGATCGGCGCCCCGCTGGCGGTTCCCGGGGTCGCCGCCATCGCCCAGCTTGCGCATCGCCTGGGCATCGCCGTGTCGCGCGCGGTCGTCGCGGCGGACGGCGAGGAGGAGGTGGACCTGTGGGTGCGTGCCGGCCCCGATCGCGGGGGCGTTCGGCTGGAGGTCAGCGGCTGGCGGACACGGCCCGCCTGGCGCCCCGCTGCCGATCCCGATCGCGACGGCGATTTCCTGCGCGCGTCGGGGGACTGGCTATGGGAAACCGACGGTGCGCTTCGCCTGACCTTTGTCTCGCCCGAGGCGGGGCCGCGCCATGGCTTCGATATTCGCGAGATGCTGGGGCAGCCGCTCACCCGCCTGTTCGCACTGGCCCAGGATGATCAGGGCCAGCTGCCGATCCTCTCGGCTGTGTCCGCCCGCGCCCGGTTCGACGGGCAGCGCGCCGAGGTGCGCGGCACCGGGCACCTGGTGCGGCTCGCGGCGACGCCGCGCAGCGATCCGCTGGGGCGCTTCGCAGGGTTCATCGGTGCCGCGCGGGCGCTCGAAGGTGGGGTGCCGGAGGTGCCGCCGGTTGCGCCCGGCGCGGTTGCCGGCGGCTTTCCACACGCCTTTGGCCGCCGGCTGGAGCGTGCGCTGCGCGAGCCGCTTGCCCGCATCATCGCCAATGCCGATGCGATCGCCGGCCAGCAGCAGGGCCCGCTGCGCGGCGACTATGCGGGCTATGCCGGCGACATCGCGGGGGCAGGGCGACATCTGCTGGCGCTGGTGGAGGATCTGGCCGATCTGCAAGCAATCGAAGGCGAGGACTTCGCGATCGCGCGCGAAACCATCGATCTGGCCGATGTCGCGCGGCGTGCGGCCAGCCTGCTGGCGGTGCGGGCAAGCGAGGCGCAGGTGCGGATCGATCGTCCCGCCGCCGATGCGGTGTTGCGGGTGCACGGCGAGTTTCGCCGCGCGCTGCAGGTTCTGGTCAACCTGATCGGCAATGCGGTGCGCTACAGCCCGGAAGGCGCGGCGGTGTGGATCCGGCTTGAGAGGGAGGGCGGCATGGGCTGCGTCATTGTCGCCGACCAGGGGAAGGGGATCGCGCCCGCCGATCATGTGCGGATCTTCGACAAGTTCGGCCGCGTGGAGCCGCTGGAGCCGGGCGGCAGCGGCCTGGGGCTCTATATCGCGCGACGACTGGCGCGGGCGATGGGCGGCGACCTCGTCGTCGACAGTGCGCCCGGCATGGGCGCCCGCTTCGTGCTGATGCTGCCGCTGGTCGATAGCGGGCCGGACGCACCGCAGGGGTAACTGCCCCGGCGCTCCGTCAGACTGCTAGCGCGGGGCGGAACTGCTCGGTACGGAGCCTGCCGCGGGCGAGGAGCGCGTGGTGGAAGGGGCGAAGGGCCCGGCCGCGCGCAAGATCCTCGATCGCCAGCCAGCTCGCCGCTTCCGCCGCGCGCACGGCGGGTTCGAGGACGATGCGGTCGAGATCGAGCCCGAACGCCGCGAAATAAGCAGGCTCGCCCAGGGTTTCGCGCCAGACGTGCAGAGCGTGCGCCGGCCGCCATCCCTGCAGATGGACGCCGAGATCGGCGAGCGCGCGACAGAGCCGGAACAGGCGCCAATGGCAATAGCCGAGTTCGCCATGCGGGTCGCCCGCATACAGCCCGGCCGGGGCGACCAGCCCCTCGGCATAGATCGCCCAACCCTCCACGAAGGACTGCGCATAGTCGAGCCGGAGCGCATGGGGTGTGGCCAGCGCCTCCAGCGACATCTGCACCATATGGCCGGGCAGCAACTCGTGATGGACCACGGCGGGCAGGGTCCAGCTCGGACGGCGGCCGATCTCGCGCAGATCAACGACATAGCGCCCGGGCCGATCGCCTTCTGGCAGGATACGATAGCCCTGCCGGCCCGCAGCTTCCTCTGCCGCGGACATCCGCGCCGCGCGTACCGCCAGCACCTGCGGCGGCACCGGGCCGAACCAGCGCGGCAGATGGGCGGTGGCGCGCGCCAGCGTCTGGTTCATGTCGTCAACGGCGCGGTGGCGACCGGCGTCGCTATCCGGATAGCGCCAGCGCGGGTCCTGCCACAGCGCCTGGTAGCGGGCACCGAGGCTGCCCTTTCGCTGCCCGATGCGGGCGAACAGCTGGTCCGCGCGCCTGCACACGGCGTCCTGCTCGCGGAGGAGCCGGCGGTGCAGCGCGTGCGGATCGACATCGTCGCCGCTCGTCCGGCGGAGCAGCAGCGCGTAGTAGCGCGCGCCGCCCGGCAGGGACGACACGCCGGGCGCCGGGGCATCGGCCGCGAGTCCTTCCAGTACCGCCAGCTGCTCGGCGAGCGCGGCGGCTCGTTTACCCGTCGCCGCGCGTTGGGCGGTCGCGATGGCGGCCATCGTTCGCTCGGCCAGCCCCTGCGGAAGGCGGACGCCCCGTGCCGCATCCACCCGCAGCGCCTCGGTCTCCGCAGCGATCGCCAGCGCGTCCGCCTTCAGCCAGGCGCCGGACGACGGCGTGACGCGGTACGGGCTGCGCCCCGGTCGGCCGAACGGAAAGCCGCGCGCGAGTTCGAGATCGATGGCGAGCCCCGAGCGGGCGGCGAGCAGATCGAGTCGCGGTTCGGCGGGCACGGCAGCGGGATCAAAGGCTGCGAGCGCCGCCAGGCCGGCGGCGGGATCGCTTGCCGCAGCGTCGAGTATGGACCGCAGCCGTTGCTCGGCCGGAGTCGGGACCGGCTGCGCACGGGCGGGAAGGGCCAGCGACGCGGCGGCGCCGGCGATCAGCGAGCGGCGGGAGAGCGGTGTCATCGCTGCCTCTATGCGGCACAATCCACCCCGGTTCGACCCCTCGCGAAATTAGAGTACTGCACAGTACGATTTTAGCTTGACGTTACGATACGCAGGCGTACATGGGTCCCAATACCGAAACGATCCGCGTGCATTGGCAAGCGTGCGTTCAGGCAGCCGGCCTATACCGGCAGGTGTCGCGGCAGGACGAAGGGGCAACCCGGGCGCGCCGATCGCGAATAGGGTGGAACAGATTTGGCGGAACGGCCTAGGTCGCGCTTTGGACGAGCGCGGCGGGGGAGGCCTGCATCCGCGGCGTAGAGGGAGTGCAGGCAATGGCGTATCTCGATCTATCCGGCTTTGGCGGCCAGTCTGCGGCAGCGGGCGCGAGCGATGCCGTCATCGCCTTGACGCCGCTGGAATGGCAGGTCGTCGCCATCGCGCAACGCGATCCCCTGTCGTCCCTCTCGGCACCCGGCCGCTGGTCCCGCTTCCTGGCGCTGTTCTTCGGTGGCGACCGTGCAAGCCCGCGGCTGGCCGATGCCAAGCTGGAAGCGCTGCGGCGCATGGCGGTGCTCGCCTGGCACAAGGGCTATGCGGTGCCGAAGCAGGAAATCGCGGCGTTTCATGCCGCCGGCTATTCGCTCGACCATCTCGAGCTGCTGCTCGCCTCGGTCAGCCAGGGCCGTTCGGCGATGAACGAGGGGCGCGCACGCTGACGCGCGGCGCGCCCGTCCTGCCTGCTTACTGCTTCTTTTCCTGATTTTCGCCTTCGGCGTTGCGATCGATGCGCGACGTCATCCCCGTTGCCGCGGCATCGGATTCGGTCTGTTCGCGATCACTGAACGGCGTCGGTTTCTCGGAGGGCGTGGCGTCCGGCAGGGGCGCCGCGTTGGCGGGCTCGATCGCCGCCGGCTCCTGCGTGGAGAGGTTCACGTCGGCCGGGGTCTCCGGCACGGTGATTTCGGTGACGTTGGCGTCGGGGGCGCTGGGGCCCTCGCCTGTGCTCCCGCAAGCGGCGAGGGTGAGGCCGGCGCCGGCCAGGATCGCGAAAGTGCGCAGCTTCATCAGGGTTTCCTTGGCGTTCGGGTTCAGGAGGCGGTGGCGACGCTGACCGCCGCACGCGATTCGATCTTCTCGGCAAGAAGCTTGTCCCAGCTATAGGGATCGTCGCGGAAGTTCATCGTGCCGTCGCTGCTAGCGAACGCGGTCCAGTAGAGCAGATAGACCGCGACCTGGTCGGCATCGGCGAGGCGGACGCGCACCGTCTTGGTGCCTTCCAGCTGTGCGGCGATCGCCTCGGGCTGCCATTCCGGATCATTCTTGAGCAGCAGCTCGGCGAGCGGGCCGGGCTTCTCCAGCCGGACGCAGCCATGGCTGTCCAGCCGGCTATAGCTGTTGAAGCCCGACTGGACCGGCGTGTCGTGCAGATACACGGCATAGGGGTTGTCGAAATCGAACTTGTAGCGGCCGAGCGCGCTGCGCGGGCCCGATTCCTGCTGCAGGCGGCGATCCGGCCCGGTGCCGATCACGCGATAGCCATGCGCCTTCAGATAGGCCGCGCCCTTGGGCCATAGCTCCTTTGCCGCGATACCGCTCGGCACGTTCCACGGCGGATTGAGCACGATCGAGTGGATGCGCGACTGGAGCATCGGCGTCTCGTTGCCCGGGCGGCCGGTGACTGCCTTCATCGAGGCGATCGGGCTGTCACCCTCGAACACGGTCATCACCGCTGCGGCGATGTTCACCTGAATGCGCTTGGCCGGCAGCGTCTCCGGCAGCCAGCGCCAGCGCTCCATGTTCGCCATGATCTGGCGGACGCGTGCCTCTACGGGCACGTTGAGCGCGGCGAGCGTGCCGGTGGAGACGACACCGGTGGGGCGAAGGCCGTAGCGACGCTGGGCGCGGAGCACGGCGTCCTGGAGGCTTTGGTCGAACACGTCGCCGCTGGTCGCGACCTGCTTGTCCTCCACCGCGAGCCGCTTGCGCAGCGCTTTCACCCGCGCGCCGCTGGCGCCCTTGGCGAGATCGGGGCCGGCCGCGAGCTTCGGCCAGCCGCCCGAAGTGAGGATCGCGCGATAGGCGACCAAGCCCTTCTCCAGCCCGTCATAGCCGGCATAGGGCGGCGGGAGCGAGCGGATCCAGGCGGCGAGGCGATCGCGCTTCACCGCATCGGCGAAACCGGGGGCGGGATCGAACGGGGCGGGGCGCAGGCCCCAATCG
>JAPJRE010000187.1 GCA_030824725.1 Sphingomonas sp. | reverse complement strand
GCGGGAACATGAGACAATGGAAAAACAAGTATGTTGATAAGTTTGCTTGTCGCGATGCTGGTATCGGCACCGCAAGCCGGAGAGGGTGTCACAGGCCGCTGGAAAACCCAGACGCGCAACGCGATCGTGGAGATCCAGCGCTGCGGCCCCTCGATCTGCGGACGGATCCTGAGCTCGGACGCGCTGCGCACCAATCCGGACCTGCGCGACGCCCGTAATTCCAACGTGCAGCTGCGCACCCGCCCGTTGAAGGGGCTGCAGATCCTGGGCGGCTTCACAGCCGACGGCGCCAACTGGAGCGGCGGCAAGATCTACAATGCCGAGGACGGCAAGACCTATAGTGCCGACATCACCCTGGCCGGCCCCGATCAGCTGAAGCTGCGCGGCTGCGTGTTCAAGCCCTTCTGCCGTACCCAGACCTGGACCCGGGTTCGCTGACGACGCGCTGCGGCGCCGTCCCCGAACCCCTGTAGCGTGAGAACCACCATGAAAAAGACCAAACTCCTCCTCGCCGCCGGCACTGCGCTGGCGGCCAGCGCCGGCTTTGCGGGGGCTGCCCATGCCCAGGCCTTCTATCTGCAGGAACAGTCGGCCCGCGGCGCCGGCCGCGCCTTTTCGGGCGAAGTCGCCGATACCGGCGCTGCATCGCTGTGGTGGAACCCGGCGGCGATCGCGGATGCCGAGCGGATCGAAGTGAACCTCAACGCCGCGGCGATCCTGCCGCGCGGCGAAGTGGTCGATACCGGTACGCTGATCCGGCGCCCCGGCGGCCAGCCGGCGACGGCGATCGGCGGCGAGACGACCAGCCGGAACCCGATCAACAACGGCGTGCTGCCCTCGGGCGCGGTCGCGGTGCCCCTCGGCCGCCGCGTGGCGCTGGGGCTGGCGGTGACCTCGCCCTACAGCTTCACTACCGATTATGCCTCGGCGAGCTGGGCGCGCTACAGTGCCGACAAGACACGGCTGCGCACCATCGACATCCAGCCCTCGATCGCCGTCTCGGTGACCGACTGGCTGCGCGTCGGTGCCGCGGCGAATGTCGAGTATACCGATGCCAGCCTCAGCAACGCGCTGCCCAACGTCGCCGCCAGCCTGCCCGACGGCCGGCAGGAGCTGAAGGGTGATGGCTGGGATCTGGGCTGGAGCGCCGGCTTCCAGATGCACAGCGACCGTGTGACCGCAGGCTTCAGCTACAAGTCCGCCATCCGCCACAAGCTGAAGGGCGAGCTGGTGGTCAGCGGGCTGGTCGGGCCGCTCCAGACCGGCAACATGTCGCTGTCGAACGTGCAGGCGGACTTCTACACGCCCGCGCAGCAGATCGCCGGCATCCGCTGGCGCGCCACTGACAGGCTGACGCTTAACGGCCAGGTGGTCCACTATAACTGGGACAGGTTCGACGCGATCCGCCTCGGCGCGCCGCTCAACACCGCGCTCCCCGAAAATTATCGCGAGAGCTGGAGCTATGCCGGCGGCGTCGATTACATGGTCTCGCCCGCGCTGACGGTCCGCGCGGGCGTGCAGCGGGCGACCACACCCACGCAGAACGGCCAACGCGACGCCCGCGTGCCGGATGCCAATCGCTGGAACTTCGGTGCCGGCGGCTCCTATGCGGTGACGCGGAATATCGTGCTCGATGCCGCCGCCAACTATGTCGATTTCGCCAATGCGCCGATCGATCGGGCGACGATCGCGGCGGGTTCGACGATCCTGACGCAGGGCCAGTTGCGCAACGCGCGCGCGTTCGTCTTCTCCGTGGGCGGCCGCGTCCAGTTCTGACGCGCGATGCCGGACGTGGCGCCGCCGATCCTGCCTGATTCGGCGGCGTTCGCGCGCTCCGGGAACGCGAAATTGCGCCACACGCTATTGCTGGCGGCGGTGATTGGCCTATCCGGAGCGACCCGCATCGAAACCAGTTCTTAAGGATTGCCGCCGTGACCGACCTCGAGTCCCCCGATCGCCTGGCCGAGGCACGCGCCGCCCTCGCCGAGGCGATGGCGCTGCACGAGCAGGGGGCACTGGAGGCGGCCGAGGCCCGCTACCGGGCGGTGCGGGCGCAGGACTATCGCCCCGCCGAGGTGTTGCCGCTCCTGGCCGGACTGCTCGGCCGGCTCTCACGCCCCGAGGACGCGCTGCATGCCTGGGACCAGCTGCTCGCCATCGAGCCTGATCATCTGGGGGCGCTGCACGAGAAGGGGCTGACGCTCCACTGGCTCAATCACACCGAGGAGGCGATCGCCACGCTGGAGCGCGTCGTCGCGCTCGATCCGGACAATCCCACCGCGCTCGGCAACCTTGCGGTGGTGCTCGCCGATGCGCATCGCAATCTGGAGGCGATCGGGATGTTCCGGCGGGCGCTGGCCTTGCAGCCGGACAATCTTCACCTGCGCCATCAGGTGCGCCGGCTCGGATCGGCATCGGTGCCGTTCTGGCATATCCCGATGATGAACGACGTGCCGCGCAACGACGCCTTCGAGGCGGCGATCCAGGCGGCGCTCGCGGCCGCCGGGCCGGAGGCGCGCGTCCTCGACATCGGCGCAGGCAGCGGCCTGTTGTCGCTGATGGCGGCGCGGGCCGGCGCGCAGAAGGTGGTCGCCTGCGAGATGGAGCCGATGATCGCCGAGATGGCGAAGCAGATCGTCGCCGGAAACGGTTATGCGGACCGCATCACCGTCCATCCGCTGCCTTCGACCCAGCTGGCGGTAGGCGACCAGCTCGAAGGGCCGGCGGACATTCTGGTCTCGGAAATCCTCTCCAGCGACCTGCTGACCGAGAAGGTGCTCGATACGTTCGAGGATGCGCATCGGCGCCTGCTCGCACCCGATGCGATCGTGATTCCGCGCGCGGCCAGCGCGATGGGCTGTCTGGTCGCGAGCGACACGCTGGCGGACTATGCCTTTGTCGGCGACGTATCGGGCTTCGATCTCTCCGCCTTCACCGCCTTCGCGCCCCAGCGGCTGCCGATCCACGGCACGATGACCGGCTGGCAGCGACTGTCGGACGATCTCGAACTGGTGCGGCTCGACCTCACCCGCAAAAAGCATGACGCGACGCTGTCGCGGCTACGCATCCCGGTCACCGCCAGTGGCCGCGCGATCGGCATCGTGCAGTGGATGCATATCGACCTGTCGGACGGGGTGACGTTCGACAATCACCCCGACGGCTATCATGACGGCGGCTGGCTGCAGGTGCTGCACAGCTTCCCGGAACCGCGCGACGTGCGGGCGGGGGAGACGCTGGACATCGCGGTCGGCCATGACCGCATCACGCTGATCCTCTGGCCGCTCCCGGAGATGCAGGGATGAGAAGCGACCGATAGGCCGCAGGGAACGGCTGTCGGCCGGATCGGCGCCGGGCCGTCTGCCGTTGTGAGACCACGCGTTTCGGCAAGGACGAGCGCCCGAGTGCCGTTACCGTGCCGGCCGCAGGGTGCTGGCGGCGAGATCGTTGATTCGTGCATGCGGCCTGGCGGCGATGGTCGATGCCGCCGTCGATCCCACGGTCCGCGGAAGGTATCTCGCGGCGGCGATGGCGCTGTACGCAACGTCGTGCACGGAATTGCCGGTGCCTTCCAGCCGCACCGTCGCCCCGTTGCGCTGCACCCGCACCACCGGAAGAGCTTCGTTCTGCCCCCGGAGATACACGGTGACGGTCGAGCCGTCGCCCAACGCCAATTCGATGTTCCGGACGATTTCATGGCCAGCCGCGCAATCTTCCGCGCTCATCGCTAGGTCTCCCCCGGTCCAGTATGGACAGGGTATCGAACAACGTGGACCAATTCAACATGATGCAGTGCAGCAAATGGTATAAGATCAGGTTATGGTTAATTGAGTCGAGATTGCCCCGGGCGGGCGCGATTGTCCCGTGGTTCAAAAGATCGCGGCGGCGAGAAGCGCTTGCTTGGGATCAAGGCAATCGTATGCGCTGACAATCCGAACCCTGCTTCGCCGCAGGGTGCGCGCGGCGTTAGCCATTTGCAGCGGGGTGGACGGGGTGACCGTGCCGCGCTCGCAGCATCGCAGGGAAGCGGAGATGGCGGAAGCCGCGCTGGGCGCGACTTCCTGCCGAATCAAGAAAATGGTCGGGGAGAGAGGATTCGAACCTCCGGCCCCTGCCTCCCGAAGACAGTGCTCTACCAGGCTGAGCTACTCCCCGACGGAGTCCGGTCTACAATGCTTTCGGGAGCAGACCGGCTTGAGCTTGGAGGCGCGCCTATAAGGGTGGGTTGGCCAAGCCGTCAAGCGGTTCGTTGCAGCAAAATGGCAGGGGCGTGCATTTTTTCGGCAGCGCAGCCAATCCCGCTCTCGACCCTCGCGGGCGCGCCCGATAAGCCCTGCGCCGTGTCGCCGATCGAAGCCATTGCCACCCTGCTGGGACTCGCCAATGTCGCGCTGGTCGTGCGGCGGAGCCTGTGGAACTATCCCTTCGCGCTGGCGATGGTGACGCTGTACGCCTGGATCTTCCTGCAGGCGCGGCTGTACAGCGACGCGCTGCTCCAGGGCTTCTATTTCATCGTCAACGGCTATGGCTGGTGGAACTGGCGGCAGGCCAAGGCGGAAGCGGGCGAGGTGCCGGTGGTGCGGCTGTCCAACCGCGCGCGGGTCGGCTGCGCGGCGGGCGCTGCGCTCGTCGCGCTCGGCTGGGGCGCATTGATGTCCCGCCTGACCGATGCGGCCTTTCCCTGGTGGGATGGCACGATCGCGGTGCTGAGCATCGTCGCGCAGATCCTCCAGTCGCGCCGCGCCTGGGAATGCTGGCCGCTGTGGATCGTGGTGGACCTGCTCGCCATTCCCTTGTTCCTGGTGAAGGGGCTGTGGCTCACCGCCGTGCTCTATTGTCTTTTCCTCGCGCTTTCGGTGTGGGGAGCGATCGACTGGACCAGGGCTCGCGCATGATTCCTCGCACCATCTGCCTCCACGGACCAGAAAGCACGGGAAAGACCACGGTTGCGGCGCGGCTCGCAGCGGCGCTCGGGGGCACGGTGCTCGACGAATATGGCCGCGAATATGCCGAGGCGCGCGGCACAGATTTCACGATGGTCGATCTGGTCGAGATCGCCAAGACGCACGATGCCGGCACCCGCATGATGCTGGAGACGGCCGCGCCGCCGCTAATCCTCGACACCGATCCGCTGATGACCGCCGTCTGGGCAGACATGCTGTTCGGCACGCGCGATCCCTGGTTCGATGCCTGGCAGGGCACGGCGGACGTCTACCTCCTGTTCGACATCGATCTGCCCTGGGTCGCGGACGGCACGCGGCTGTTCGGCACGCGTCCATTGCGGCAGCGCTTCTTCGATCTGTCGCGCGCCGAACTCGAGCGCCGCGGGGTGCGCTGGGCGCTGGTGCAGGGAGAAGGGGAGGCGCGCACCGCCGCCGCGCTCGCCGCAATCGAGGCTTTTGGGCAACAGATCTGAGGAACCGGCGGCCGCCGGAATTCCGTCACAGGAAGTTCACAATCCGAGCCTAGCGCCGCCCCCGACGGCAACGGGAACCCACTATCAAATAATTGGCATCGCCGTTGAAATGCCGGGCTGCGGTTCCGCGTGCCGTTCAAACACAAGACCAAATATCCATTCGGGGAAAACCAATGCTGAAACTCGCGCGCGACAAGCGCAGCTTGCTGATCGGCGCCGCCCTGGGCGCGCTGTTCACGTCCGGTCTCGCCTTCGCCCAGGAAACGCAGACCAATGACGGTCTGAGCGAAATCGTCGTCACCGCCGAGCGCCGCCCGGAAAACCAGCAGGACGTGCCGATCTCGGTCGCGGTGCTGCCCGCCGCGCAGGCGCGCGACTATACCGCCGGCGGCGACGACACGCTGCTTGCGCTCTCCGGCAAGGTGCCGGGCCTCTATGTCGAATCCTCGACCGGCCGCATCTTCCCGCGCTTCTATATCCGCGGCCTCGGCAACGTCGATTTCTACCTCGGCGCCTCGCAGCCGGTCTCGATCATCCAGGACGACGTGGTCCTCGAGCATGTCGTGATGAAGTCGAACCCGGTGTTCGACGTCAACCAGATCGAAGTGCTGCGGGGTCCGCAGGGCTCGCTGTTCGGCCGCAACACCACCGCTGGCATCATCAAGTTCGATTCGATCCGCCCCTCGCAGACCTATGAGGGCCGCGCGACGGCCAGCTATGGCAGCTACAACAGCGTCAATGTCGACGCGGGCGTCGGCGGGCCAATCATCCAGGACAAGCTCGCCTTCCGAATTTCGGGGCTCTACCAGCACCGCGACGACTATATCGACAACACCTATACCGGCCCGAGTGCCGACGGCACCCGCGTCGGGCGCAAGAATGCGACCGGCGGCTTCAACGAGCGCGACGTGCGTGCGCAGCTGCTCGCGACGCCGAGCGAGAGCCTGTCGATCCTCGCCTCGGGCCATGCCCGCTGGTATGACGGCACGGCCACCGTGTTCCGTCGCGGCGCGTTGAACCTCGGCTCGAACAAGATCAACGGCGTGCAGTTCACCCGCGCGCGCTGGGACGAAGGCGCCGACAATCCCCAGAAGTACAACACCGCCGGTGGCTCGGTGCACGTCAACTGGGATCTGGGCCCGGTGACGCTGACTTCGATCACCGCCTATGAGACGCTGTCCGGCCGTAGTCGCGGCGACACCGATGGCGGTGCGGCGCCCGATTTCGGCAATGCCGGCTTCGGCGAGTCGATGGGCCGCGTGAAGGGCCTCGACCAGTGGACCGAGGAATTCCGCGTCGCCAGCAACGGCGAGGGTCCGCTCAAGTGGCAGGTCGGCGCGATGTATTTCGACGCGCGCGATATCACCGAATTCTACCAGCGCGCCTATTTCCTCACCGGCACCGCCAACAATCCGAACAACTGGGTGCGGCTGCACAATGTGAACACCAGCTGGGCGGTGTTTGGCCAGGCGAGCTACGAAATCGCGCCTAAGCTGACGATCACCGCCGGCGGCCGCGTGACCGAGGACACCAAGACTACCGATCTGCTGAAGACGGCGAACTCGCCGACCAACGCCGTCACCTATACCGGCCGCCGCCACGTTCGCCTTTCGGACACGCAGCCGAGCTGGGACCTGAGCGCGCGCTATGAAGTGAACGCCGACGTCAGCGTCTATGCGCGCGTTGCCAAGGGCTTCCGTGGGCCCACGATCCAGGGGCGTTCGGCGGTATTCAACTCGGACTTCACCACCGCGAGTTCCGAGAAGATCCTGTCCTGGGAAGCCGGTGTGAAGACTCAGCTGGGCCGCACGCTGCGCGCCAACCTGTCGGGCTTCTACTATACGGTCGACGACATCCAGCTGAACGGCAACGACCTGAACGGCAACGGCGTGCTGCTCAATGCCAACAAGGCCAAGGCCTATGGCATGGAGGCCGATGTCGATTGGCGCCCGGTGCGCAACCTGTCGATCCAGGCGGGCCTCAGCCTGCTGCACAGCAAGATCGAGGATCGCAACCTCGAGGCGCAGGTCTGCGCGTTCGGCGGCGCGGTGACCTGCACCGTGCTCGATCCGCTGCGCAAGCAGGGCTCCCTGTTCCTCGCCAAGATCGACGGCAACCCGCTGCCGAACGCGCCGGAGTATAATCTCAGCTTCAACGCCCGCTATGACATCCCGATGGACATCGGCGGCAAGCTGTTCCTGGCGACCGACTGGAACGTGCAGGGCTATACCAACTTCGTGCTGTACGAGACCAAGGAGTTCACCGCGAACGGCAATTTCGAAGGCGGCCTGAAGATCGGCTACACCGCCGAGAACAACGCGTGGGAAATCGCTGGCTTCATCCGC
>JAPJRE010000186.1 GCA_030824725.1 Sphingomonas sp. | reverse complement strand
CGATGTGCGCGCCGTGGTTGAGCGTACGGCGCTCCTTGGAGGCGTCCATGCCGCCGACGCAGGTGGCGATGCGCGCGCCGGCCGGGCTGTACAGCCAGATCAGCTCGCGGCTGACCTGCAGCGCCAGCTCGCGCGTCGGCGCGATGATGAGGGCGAGCGGCGCGCCGGCGGGCGGCAGCATCTCTTCGCCGGCGAGCAGTTCGGGCGCCATGGCGAGGCCGAAGGCGACCGTCTTGCCCGAGCCCGTCTGGGCGGAAACGATGAGGTCGCGGCCAGCGGCCTGATCTTCCAGAACGGCGGACTGAACGGGGGTCAGCGTGGAATAGCCACGCTGTTCCAGCGCCTCGGCGAGGCGCGTCGGTAGATTCGAAATAGACATTGAGACCCTAAAATTGGGGCTACGCGCGGCGCACCGCAAGCCCGATACTGTGTTGCAGGCGCGCCCCTCTAACCTCGCGCGCGATCGATCAGCCAGACGGCGAGTGTGAGGAGACACCCCACCGCCAGCCCGGCCAGCAGCCCCACCGTCGCTTGTCCGCGTAGGGCCCCGGCCACTGCGCCGACGAGAATGCTCGCCGTCAACAGGAAGCCGCCGGCCATCGGCGTGCGCGAAGGGGTGGACTGCATGGTGCCCCTTGCCACGAATCTGCGCGAAGCGCCAGCCTTAGCCATGGTTTCCCGATCGTTCACCAGCATCGTCCACCGGAGCGGAAGGGAAACCGGTGTATCAGGTCGGCACGGGCCGGGGGCTGCCCCAGTGTTGGAGTTGCGATGGACGTCTACCCCTATCTGAGCGATCGCGACGAAGTGCACGACGCGGCCGATCTGATTCGGCGCTTCGGCCATGCCGCCTGCGGCGAAGCCGCCGCGCGCGCCGAGGCGAGCCGCGATCTCGGCAACGTCATCCACTTCTGCCGCTGGCGCCAGATCGAACGGCTGGTGGTGCTGCTGTCCGTGCCCAAGGTGCTGGGGACGGTGCACTGAGGCTGTGCTGAGCATCCGAAGGTAAAAAGCGTATCCTCCCCTGTGGGGAGGATGTAGCGGGCTTCGGACCCAACCTCGCACCGCGGCGTTCCATCCTCGCACCCCCTTCCGCGAGGTACGCTTGACCACACCCCAGATCCTGTCCCTCGTCGTGCTCGCCGGCATGATGCTGCTCTTCATATGGGGCAAGCTCCGCTACGACATGGTGGCCGTGCTGGCGCTGCTCGCGGCGCTGGCAGTGGGCGTGGTGAAGCCCAAGGAGGCGTTCACCGGGTTCGCCGACGACATCGTCGTCATCGTCGCCTCGGCGCTCGTCCTCTCCGCCGCCGTCCAGCGCTCGGGCGTGATCGAGCGCGCGATGCTGCTGCTCCAGCGACGGGTGACGCGGGTGCGGTCGCAGCTGCTGCTGCTCAGCGCCAGCGTCGGCTTCGCCTCGGCGCTGGTCAAGAACATCGGCGCGCTGGCGATGATGATGCCGGTCGCCTTCCAGATGGCCAAGCGCTCCAAGGCCTCGCCGGCCACCTTCCTGATGCCGATGTCGTTCGCGTCGCTGCTCGGCGGGCTGATCACGCTGATCGGCACCTCGCCCAACATCATCGTCAGCCGGGTGCGCGAGGAGATGACCGGCCAGCCCTTCGGCATGTTCGACTATGCGCCGGTGGGGCTGGGGCTGACGCTGGTCGGCCTCGTGTTCCTGCGCTTCGCCTATCGGCTGATCCCGCGCGACCGCCGCGCCGCGCCGACGCTGGGCGAGGCGATGGACATCGAGGACTATGTCACCGAGGCGGCAGTGCCGGAAGGATCGGCCGCGGAGGGTGAGACGGTCGCCGCGTTTCGCGAGCGCCACGATCATGCGGTGGCGGTGACCACCATCCTGCGCGGCGGCATCCGCAGCACGCCCTTCCCGGACAATCGCCTGCGCGCCGACGACGTGCTGATCCTCGCCGGCGCGCCCGACGATCTGGAACGCGTGATCGCCACCGATGCGCTGGTGCTGGAGGGGCAGGACCGTGCCCAGCCCGAAGGCAATACCAGCGAAGTCGGGGTGATCGAGGCGGTGATCGGCACCGACTCCGCACTGATCGGCCGCACCGCGGGCCGGCTCGGCCTCCACGAACGCTTCGGGGTGAACCTGATCGCCGTTTCGCGCCAGGGCGAGCGGCTGTCCGCCCGGCTCGGCGATATCGAGCTGCGCGCGGGCGACGTGATCGTGCTGCAGGGGCCGCTAGACCTGCTGTTCGAGCGGCTGGGCGAGCTCGGCTGCCTGCCGCTCGCGCAGCGCGAGCTGCGGCTGGGCAGCGCCCGCAAGGGGCTGCTGCCGCTGGCGATCCTCGGCGTGGCAATGGCGGCGACGGCGACCGGCTATGTCCCTGTGGCGGTCGCGTTCTTCGCCGCGGCGGGGCTCACCATCCTGCTCGGGGCGCTGCCGGTGCGCGAGGCCTATGAGCATATCGAATGGCCGATCCTGGTGATGCTGGGCGCGCTGATCCCGGTGAGCGATTCGCTGCGCACCACCGGCGCCAGCAAGATCATCGGCGACAATCTCGGCGAACTCGCCGCCACGCTGCCGCCCTGGGGTGCGGTGGCGCTGATCCTGGCGGCGGCGATGGCGGTGACGCCCTTCCTCAACAATGCCGCGACGGTGCTGGTGATGGCGCCGATCGCCGCCACCTTCGCGGGCGAGCTCGGCTACCGGCCCGAGGCGTTCCTGATGGCGACGGCGGTGGGCGCGGGCTGCGACTTCCTCACCCCGATCGGCCACCAGTGCAACACGCTGGTGATGGGGCCGGGCGGCTACAAGTTCGGTGACTATGCGCGGCTCGGCGCGCCCTTGTCGTTGCTCGTGCTGCTGATAGGCACGCCGCTGATCATGGCCGTGTGGCCGATACATTGAGGGACGGAGTTTCGATGGAACAGATGATTCGCTTCGAGCAGACCGGCGGTCCCGAAGTGCTGCAATGGGTCGAGGTCGACCTCCCCGCGCCCGGCCCCGGCGAGGTGCGGCTGCGCACCGAGGCCGCCGGGCTCAACTTCATCGACGTGTATCACCGCACCGGCGTCTATCCGGCGCAGCTGCCCTCGGGCATCGGCGTCGAGGGCGCCGGGGTGATCGAGGCGGTGGGCGAGGGCGTCACCGGCTTCGCGGTGGGCGATCGCGCGGCGACCTTCGGGCCGGCGCTCGGTTCCTACGCCACGGCGCGTAACGTGAAGGCGGAAACGCTGTTCAAGCTGCCCGACGACATCAGCAGCGAGACCGCCGCGGCGGTGCTGCTCAAGGGCTGCACGGTCGAGTTCATGGTCGAGCGCGCCGCCAAGGTGCAGCCGGGCTGGACCGTGCTGGTGCACAGCGCGGCCGGCGGCGTCGGGCAGATCGCGGTCGGCTGGCTCAAGGGCATCGGCGCGACGGTGATCGGCACGGTGGGCCACGAGGCCAAGGTGGAGAAGGCCAAGGCGGTCGGCTGCGATCATGTGCTGCTGTCGCGCGGGCAGGAGGATGTCGCGGCGCGGGTGCGCGAGATCACCGGCGGCGAAGGCGTGCCGGTGGTGTTCGACGGCATCGGCAAGGCGACCTGGGAAGCGTCGCTCGGCGCCACCGCGCGGCGCGGGCTGATCATCAGCTACGGCAATGCCAGCGGCTCGGTGGAGGGGGTGAAGCTCGCCACGCTCAACCAGCATGGCTCGCTGTTCGTCACCCGGCCGAAGCTGTTCGATTACTATGTCACGCCCGAGGAGCGCGCGGCCGGCGCGGCGCGGCTGTTCGAGATGCTGGAGAAGGGCGCGGTCAAGCCCGAGATCGGTCAGCGCTTCGCGATCCGGGACGCGGCGGAAGCCCACCGCGCGATCGAAGGCGGACAGACCACGGGCTCGACGATCCTGCTGCCGTACGACGCAGGGCGGAGGGATAAGCCTGCGCTCCCCTCCCGCTTGCGGGAGGGGACGGGGGAGGGGAGTTATTTCCGCTTGCTCAGCGCCGCGACGCAGCTCGCCTGGTCGAGCGGGCTGCCGTTGCGCTGGCGGGCGTCCACCCAGGTGACCGCCGCCGCGCCGCTGCCGCGCTCGGGCGGGTACAAGTACGCGTCGAGCACGCAGATCGGCCCCACGAACTGCAGCTTGCGGCCCTTGCCCTCGGTCACGTCGAGCCGCGGCTGGCCGAATCGCGCGAGCAATTGCGGCGCGGTGAGCCCGCGGATCGGCGCGAGGTTCGCCGGCTGCTCGGGCACGCGGCCAGGCACCGGCAGCGGCGCCGCCGGCCGCGCGGGCGGCACCGTGCCCGAACAGGCGGCGAGCAGCAGCGCCGAAAAGGGCATCGAAGACTTGGCGATACGGACAGCGTTCAAACGGTTTTCCCTTGGTTGCACTTGCACCTGCCTCTCTCTAGGGCGACGCCCACTACAATTGGAGCCCTGAACCTTGACCAACCCCAGCTACGACGTGGTCGCGATCGGCAATGCGATCGTCGACATCCTCGCCCAGGCCGACGACGCCTTCATCGAATCGATCGGCGTGCCCAAGGGCTCGATGCAGCTGATGTTCTCGCCCGAAGAGGCCGACGCGCTCTACGCCAAGATGGGCCCGGGCCGCGAGGTTTCCGGCGGCTCGGCGGCGAACACCGTCGCGGGCATCGCCGCGCTCGGCGGCAAGGCGGCGTTCATCGGCCAGGTGGCCGACGACCAGATCGGCGCCGTGTTCGCGCACGACATCCGCGCGGCCGGCGTGCATTTCGACACCGCCGCCCGTCCGGGCCAGCCGACCTCCGCGCGCTGCCTGATCTTCGTGACGCCGGACGGCCAGCGCACGATGAACACCTTCCTCGGCGCCTCGCAGTATCTGCCCGCCGCCGCGCTCGACGAGCAGCTGATCGCGAACGGCGCGATCCTCTATCTCGAAGGCTATCTCTGGGATCCCGAAGAGCCGCGCGCCGCGATGCGCAAGGCGATCGACATCGCCCGCGCCGCCGGCCGCAAGGTCGCCTTCACCCTGTCCGACGTGTTCTGCATCTCGCGCCACGGCGACGATTTCCGCAAGCTGATCGAGGACCGGCTGATCGACATCCTGTTCGCCAACGAGGCCGAGCTGCTCGCCTTGTGCGCGCATGAAGATTTCGAAGCGGCGGTGCAGCACATCCATGGCAAGGTGCCGCTACTCGTCGTCACCCGCAGCGAGAAGGGGGCGATGGCCCTCCAGGGCGACGAGCGGATCGAAGTTCCCGCCGAACCGATCGGCGCGCTGGTCGACACCACCGGTGCGGGCGACATGTTCGCCGCCGGCTTCCTGCACGGCCAGGCGCAGGGCAAGGGGCTGAAGGAATCGCTCCAGCTCGGCGCGATCTGCGCGGCGGAGATCATCCAGCATTATGGCGCGCGTGCCGAGAAGGACCTGAAGGCGCTCGCCGCCGCCAAGATCGGCTGACACGGCGGTGGTGGCGGGGCTGACGCTCCCAGGGAATGTCATCCCGGCGAAAGCCGGGATCCATTGGGGGCTCCGCCTAGGCTCTTGCTGCTGCCGAGAGGCGACTGGATCCCGGCTTCCGCCGGGATGACGATTGCGGAGAGGCATGGGCCTCGGCCAGTCGTTGCGTAGCCACCAACCACCAAAGAAGAAGGGCCGGAGGATCGCGCCTCCGGCCCTTTCTTTTTGCGCCTGCAATCCGCGGATCAGGCGTCCTTGTAGCCCGGCGTGTGGGCGTCGCCGATCGGCGGAACCGGCTGGGGCGGCGCGTCCGCATCGATTTCCGGCACCTCGACCAGCCCGCGGCCGACATGGCTGCGCGAACGGCTGTAGCTGTAATAGACCACCAAGCCGACGACGGCCCAGCCGAAGAACAGCGCGATCGTCGGGCCGGAGAGGCTGACGAACAGATAGAGGCAGCCCGCGATCGCGATCGGCGCGGTCACCATGATCGCCGGGGTGCGGAACGGGCGGTGGCGCGTGGGGTCGGTCCGGCGCAGCACCAGCACCGCGATCGACACTGCGGCGAAGGCGAACAGCGTGCCCGAGTTGGACACGTCCGCCAGCAGGCCGACGGGGAAGAACGCCGCGAACAGCGACACGAAGATGCCGGTCAGGATGGTGATGACGTGCGGGGTGTGGAACTTCGGGTGCACGCGCGAGAAGAATTCGGGCAGCAGGCCGTCGCGGCTCATCACGAAGAAGATGCGGGTCTGGCCGAACATCATCATCAGGATGACCGAAGGCAGCGCGATGATCGCCGCGGCGCCCACCAGCCAGCCGAGGAACGGATGGCCGATCGAGCGCAGCGTCCAGGCAAGCGCTTCCTTCGAGCAGACCACTGCCTGCTCGGTCAGCGCCGAACATGCCTGCGACAGCGCGGGCGTGCCGGGCGAGAGCACTTCGCCGCCCGGGCCATAGACCGGCTGCGCGCCGACGGTGCCGATCACGCCGGCGGCGACGAGCATGTAGAAGATGGTGCAGATCGCGAGGCTGCCGATCAGGCCAATCGGCATGTTGCGCTGCGGGTTCTTGGTCTCCTCGGCCGCGGTCGAGACCGCGTCGAAGCCGACATAGGCGAAGAAGATCGAGGCGGCGGCGCCCGAGATGCCGGCGAAGCCGAGCGGCGCGAACGGGGTGAACTGGCCGGTCTTCAGCACCGGGATCGTCACGATCACGAACATCGCCAGGGCGAGGATCTTGATGCCGACCAGGATTGCGTTGACCGAGGCGCTTTCCTTGGTGCCCTTGACCAGCAGCGCGGTGACGATCGCGGCCACGGCCATCGCCGGCAGGTTGATCATGCCGCCGTCGAACGGCCCGCGGATCAGCGCCAGCGGCACCTCGATGCCGAAATTATTCTGGATGAACCCCATCATATAGCCGGACCAGCCGACGGATACGGCGCCTGCCGCGATCGCATATTCGAGGATCAGCGCCCAGCCGACCATCCAGGCGACCAGCTCGCCCATCACCGCATAGCTGTAGGTATAGGCGGAACCCGAGACCGGCACCATCGCCGCCATCTCGGCATAGCAGAGCGCCGCGACGGCGCAGACGAAGCCGGCGATGACGAACGAGATCATCATGCCCGGCCCGGCCTTCTGCGCCGCCTCGGCGGTCAGCACGAAGATGCCGGTGCCGATCACCGCGCCGATGCCGAGCATGGTCAGCTGGAAGGCACCCAGCGAGCGGTGGAGCGATTTCTTTTCGGCTGTAGCGAGAATGGCATCGAGAGGCTTTACGCGCCCGAATATCATTGCGTGATCCCCATATGCGGCGAGCGTCGCGCCGCCCCCAATTGGTAAAGGCGCGAGCCTAGCCCCAAACGCGGCCCGCGCAATCCCCTACCGCGTGCCGACGTGAAACAATGTTGCGTCCGGGCGCAATCAGCGCGCGAGCATGGGTCCGAGCGGCTGGCCTGCGAAGATATGGACGTGCAGGTGCGGCACTTCCTGCCCGGCATCGAGGCCGGTATTGGCGAGCAGCCGGTAGCCGGGCGCGACGAACCCCGCCTCGCGCGCCACCGTGCCGACGGCGCGGACGAACCCGGCGATCTCGGCGTCGGACGCGCGCGCCGAGAAATCGTCCCAGCTGACATAGGCGCCCTTGGGGATCACCAGGATATGGTGCGGCGCCTGGGGCGCGATGTCGTGGAAGGCGAGGGCGTGCTCGTCCTCATAGACCGTCTTCGCCGGGATCTCGCCGCGCAGGATCTTGGCGAAGATGTTCTGGTCGTCATAGGGCTTGGTCGGGTCGATCGGCATGATGGTCTCCGTGCGTTAGATCCTCCCCGGCACGGGGAGGGGGACCATGTGCGCCAGCAC
>JAPJRE010000185.1 GCA_030824725.1 Sphingomonas sp. | reverse complement strand
GCTCCAGCTTCGCCGATCAGGAACTCGACATTTCCGGCAAGGTGCCGGTCGTGACGCCGCACAAGCCGCAATATCTCGGCTATACCTGGTCGACGCCCAATGCGGCGCTCGCCAGCGCGACGGATGCGCAATACTTCACCGATCCGCGCTTCCAGTTCTGGCGTGCCGCGATGGATCATCTGGAAGACAGCACCGGCACGCAATATGCGTTCCAGGGCGATGTCGAATACAAGTTTGACGAGGACTCGTTCCTGCGGCGCGTCAAGTTCGGCGCGCGCTACCAGGATCGCGACCAGACGGTGCGCTATTCGACTTATAACTGGGGCATGCTCAGCGAGACCTGGTCGGGAGATCGCCCGGTCAACTTTGCAGACACGCCAGCGTCGATGATGACGCGGTACGACTTCCCCAACTTCTTCCGCGGTCAGACCAACGCGCCGCCGGGGGCCTATTATTATGCCGGCGACATGATCCGCAACTATGCCGGTGCGGTGAAGGATTTCCAGGCGATCCAGGCGATCGCCACGGGTCTCGGCGCATCGCCGACCTGGGTGCCGGCGGCGGGCCGTGCACGCGCGGTTGCCGGCACGCCGTACCTGCCGTCCGAAATCCAGCCGGTCAGCCAGCTGGACAGCGCCGCCTATGGCATGGCCAGCTTCGGTTCGGACACGCTGTTCGGCCGGATCCGCTTCTCCGGCAATGTCGGCCTGCGCTGGGTGCGCAGCAACATCCGCTCCGAAGGCCGGATCGGCGTGCCGAGCCAGGCCGAGTTGAACATCGCCGAGCCCTATGCGGATCGGTGCGCCCTGACGGTGCCGCCGGGCGCGCCCCCGGGCACGCCTCCGCAGGCGCAGGGCGGCGTGTGCACCCTCGGTGCGGCGGGCTATGCGCAGCTGCAGCAATTCGCCGGCGCCGGCTTCGATACCTATAACGCCGCGAAGAACAACTACAGCTACCTTCTGCCGAGCCTGAACCTCAAGTTCGGCCTGTCGGACAAGCTGCTGCTGCGCCTCGCGGGGTCGAAGGTGCTGACCCGTCCGGACAATGCCAATATCCGCAACTTCCTGACCATCGGTCTGGGTACGAGCGGCGAACTGACGGCGACGACCGGCAACCCCTATCTGAAGCCGGCGACGGCATGGCAGTTCGACGCAAGCCTTGAATGGTATTTCGCCAGCGTCGGCTCGCTCACGCTGAACGGCTTCTACAAGTCGATCGACGGCTTCTTCTACCAGAAGGTGACCAACCGCTCGATCACCAGCAACGGCGTGACCAAGGACGTATTCGTCCGTGGTCCTGCCAACTATGAAGGCACTGGCAAGATCAAGGGCTTCGAGGTCGCCTATCAGCAGACCTACGAATTCCTGCCGGGGCCGCTGAAGGGGCTCGGCATTTCGGCCAACTATACCTTCATCGAAAGTTCGGGCCTGCCCAACAGCTTCCTGAACGGCGGGTCGCCATCGAACGTGTCGACCGTGACGCCTTCGGGCAGCCTGCCGCTCGAGCAGCTGTCGAAGCACAACGTCAACGCGGCGGTCTTCTACGAGCGCGGCGGGATCTCGGTGCGCGCGGCCTATAACTGGCGCTCGCGTTTCCTGCTCACCGCCTCGGACGTGATCTTCCCCTATTTCTCGATCTTCAACGAGCCGGTGGGGACGCTCGATGCGTCGGTGTTCGTGAACCTCACCAAGGCCGTGAAGCTGGGCGTGCAGGGTGTGAACCTGACGAACACGATCACCAAGACCACCCAGGCCTATACGGGTGATCCGAAGGATCTGGCGCCACGGTCCTATTTTATGAACGACCGGCGCTTCTCGTTCATTCTGCGCGGCTCGTTCTGAGCGAATAGCCTCGCGTGCGGAAAGGGCCTCGGCGATCATCGCCGGGGCCTTTTTCTTTTGCGCCTGTCCCTTGCAGCGTCCCCTCCCGCCGGGACGCGCACGCACCGTGCCGATTTGTTGCCCGCGGTGCCGCAACGGATCCTCGGCAGTTGACGCGTGCCGAAATATGTCTGACTAAATACGATGACAGATCCGCCAGGGCTGGTGCGAGGTCGGGCGTCGGCGCCGTTTTCGGCTCGTGTCCCGCCGCACCGCCCGCAGGCGGCGGACGCAAGGCGGAGGACCTGATGCTGACTCGACGTTTCTTCCTGGCGGGTGCTGCAGCCGCTTCGGCTGCGCCTGCGCTCGCCCGGCCGGCAGCGCCGGCGATCGTCAACCCCGTGGTGCGGCAGCGTGCCGATGCCCAGGTGTTCCGCCATAGCGACGGCTGGTATTACCTGACCGGCTCGGTGCCCGAATATGACCGGCTGGTGCTCCGCCGCGCGAAGACGCTTGCGGGCCTGGCGACGGCGCAGGAGCGGGTGCTGTGGCGGCACGAGGCGCGCGGACCGATGTCGGGCTTTCTCTGGGCTCCGGAACTGCACCTGATCGACGGCAAATGGGTGATGTATTTCGCCGCGGGCCCCAGCGGTGGCGGCGAGGACGTCTTTCGCATCCGCACCTATGCGGTGGTGTGCGAGGGCAAGGATCCGATGACCGGCACCTGGTCCGTGCTCGGCCAGCTCGAGACGCCGTGGGACAGCTTCAACCTCGATTCGACCAGCTTCGTCCACAAGGGCCGCCGCTATCTCGCCTGGGCACAGCGCGAACCGGGAATCGATACCAATTCCAACCTGTATCTCGCGCCGCTTGCCTCGGCGCTGACGCTCGCGGCCAGGCCGGTGCGCCTGTCCGTGCCGACGCTTGACTGGGAGGTCCAGGGCTTCAAGGTCAACGAGGCGCCGGCGGTGCTTACCCGCAACGGCAAGCTGTTCCTGACCTATTCGGCGAGCGCGACCGACGCGCGCTATTGCATGGGGATGCTCACCGCCCGCGCCGATGCGGACCTGATGGACGCTGCCAGCTGGACCAAATCGCCGGTGCCGGTGTTCCAGACCTCGGCGGAGCACAGGATCTTCGGCCCCGGCCATAACAGTTTCACCGTCGACGAGCAGGGCCGCGACGTGCTGGTCTACCACGCCCGCGACTATGCCGAGATCCAGGGCGACCCGCTGTTCGACCCCAACCGCCACACGCGGATGCAGTACTTCCGCTACGCCGCCGATGGCTCTCCGGTGTTCGGTGCGCCGGTGGCGAACGGGCCGCTGCGCGTCGGCTGAGGGAAGGGCCGGCCACGGTATGCCTCAGACGCGGGGGATGGTCTAATGTCGGACTTAAAAGTGCATCATGGACGAACCGCCCGCTCTCCGCTTGCAAGGACATTCGCCGTGAAGCGCATGTTTCCGCTAGCGCCGCTGTTGCTCGCCGGGGCCTGCAGTGGCGGCAATGCCATGAAGGTGCCCACGGTCACGCTCACCGGCGCGATCAGCCCGGCGCATGACCCATCGATCCTCAAGGATGGCGATCGCTATTATCTGTTCACCACCGGCCATGCCGGGGAGGCGGCCGGGCTGCTGCCGCTCCGCACCTCGCGCGACCTGCGGACCTGGGATCTGCACGGCGGCAGCTACACCGCGCTGCCCGACTGGGTGCGAGCAGCGGTGCCGGGGGCGACCGGGATCTGGGCGCCGGACCTCTCGAAGGCGAGGGGGCAGTACCGCCTCTATTATGCCGTCTCCACCTTTGGCACGAACCGATCCGCGATCGGACTCGCCACTACCGCGCGGATCGATCCGGCGGCGCCGGCGGCGAACTGGGTCGATCGGGGGCCGGTGATCCAGTCCGGCACCGGCGACGACTTCAACGCGATCGATCCCATGGCGTTCGCCGATGCGGCGGGGCGTTCCTGGCTGGTGTTCGGCAGCTTCTGGACGGGGATCAAGCTGATCCGCATCGATCCCGACACGGGCCTGCGGCTGGCCGGCGATCCCCCGCCGCGCGCGCTGGCGCAGCGTCCGCGCCCGGGGGCGGTGGAGGCGCCGTTCATCGTCCGCCATGGCCGCTATTACTATCTGTTCGTGTCGTTCGACTTCTGCTGCCGCGGGGCGGCGAGCAGCTACCGTACGGTGGTCGGCCGGTCTGTGGCGCCCGACGGACCCTATGTGGACCGGGACGGCACCCCAATGCTGGAGGGCGGCGGGACGACCGTGCTCGACAGCGGCCAGGACGACGGCAGCCGCTTCGTCGGTCGCGGCGGGGCATCGATCCTTCACCAGCGCGACGGCGAGTACATCGTCTATCACGCCTATGACCGGCAGCAGCGTGGGAGAGCGACGCTCCGGATCCAGCGTTTGCGCTGGACGCAGGACGGCTGGCCCATGGCCTAGGGCGTACCGCCCCGTGCCCGCTCCCGTCGCGCCTATTGCCGCGGCGATGGTGCAGCAGGTGGCCGGGGAACTCGCCGCGGCCTTCCCGGCGGATCAACGTGGCAAGGCGACGGCGCTTTTCGTGGAGCTGTATCGGCGATACGGCCAGTTCGATCGGCAACTCGGCGTCACGGCCGGGGATCCCGCCGGCGCCTTGGCCATGCTTACCGCAGCAAGCCACATAGCGTTCGCCGATGCAGAACTGAGCGACGCCGGGTTCCGCGCGCTGTACGCGCAGATGCGTGGCATCGCCGCCGGGGCGAAATCGGGGCCGGCCGAGGTGCAGGACCGGGTGACGATCGTCATGCCCGCAACCTATCTGGGCGCTGCTCGCGAGGCGCTGAACGAGAAGACCGACGCCGCGCAATCGGGCATGCTCAAGGCCGCGGGCGGTTCGTATCTGCGGGCGCTGCTCGGCATCGATCCGGCACGGCTGCGGATCAACGAGAAGGGGCTCGGCATCGGCTGACTCGCCGGCCGACCCTGCTGCATGGCGGTGCCCCCTGGCGCAGGTGCCAGCGGTTCGCATCATCGCGCCGCGAGGCGGCGGGGAAATGCGCGGCTCAGGAGGGCGGCGATTTCCAGCGGGGCTTCAGTTTCGCTTCGAACTGGCGGAGTTCTTCGTCCAGCACCGCAATTGCCGCCTCGTCATGCTCGGCCACGGCAAAGCGCAGGCGCGCGGAAAGCTCGGCGATCGCATATTCTGCATGGGCGACGGCATTGGGGGTGCGATCGATGACTCCGGAGGCAGTCGAGGCTAGCGCGGTAAGCCGCGAGCGCCGCCTGGCGGATCCTGCGCGGCTTCTGGTCCAGCAGGCACAGCGTGCCCAGCGCGAAGCCGTCGCTGGTGACGAGGGGGGCGCCATAATAGGCGCGCTCGTTCACCTCGATCACCGCGGGGGCGAATTTGAAGCGCGGTTCGGCCCAGCCATCGGCAACGCAGAGCGGCGCGAAGCCGGGCACCTGGATCGCCGCATCGCAGAACCTGTCCGGCCTGGTGAACTCCCTTGGATCGAAGCCATAGGCGACGGCGAGCCAGAGCCGCGACCGATCGACGATGGAGACGGCGGCATAGGGAAACTCGGTTTCCGAGGCGGCCTGCTCGACGATCTGCGAGAGTTCGGCGTCGCCCTGCATGCCGAAGACGCCGCTGGTCAGCACCCGTGTCTGCCGGCGCAGTTCCATCACGCAGGCCGCGCCGCTTCCACCCTGTTCCTACGCCACGCTCCCGGCCCCGCTACTCATTCAATAAAAAGCTACCATAACAACGCGTTGTAGTGCAATATTGAAAATTCTGGAAGGGGCGTGCGGGCCGCGCGCGCAGTGGATCAGGCCGGCCTTGCGACGATCCGGGGAAGGCTGCGGATCGGCTCGACGGTGATGCGCCGAAACCAGGTTTCGGCCCCTTCCGACTGCAGCTGGATCCGGCCATGGGTGAGGGGGAGGCGCTTGCCGTCGGGGCCGATCACCGCCAGGTCGCGCGCCTCCGCCACCGGCACGCCGTTGACGACATGCACGGCGCGATCGCCGACGACATAGAGGTCGAGCGTGTTCCATGCGCCTTCCGGCTTCTCGGCGTCGGACGCGGCTTCGACATTCCAGGTCGGCGTGCCGTTGACCATGTCCACCACGCGCCCGTCGGTGCGGAAGCGGAGGTGCGGGGCGATCAGCGACGGATCGAAGGCGACCGTGGCATGGGCGCGCAGCTGCTTGCCCACCATCACCAGCATGCCGGTGGAGCCCTTCATGATCTCGAATTCCACCGAGGGTTGCCAGGTGCCGAACACTTCCCCCGGCCGGCCATGGGTGTGGTACAGCAGGCCGTTGTTGGGCGACTGGCTCGCGCGCGGCGCCCACCGCTTCGCGCCCCATTTATATTCGAGGCGCAGGTGATAGTCGTGCAGGTCGGCGCGGTGGACCAGGCTGCCCCAGGTCTCCCCCTTCACCCAGATCGCCGGTGCGCCGTCGACCATGCGGACCGCGAAGTCGCCGCTGGTATCGCGCGACGTGCCCACCGGCGTCGCCCCCGGATCTCCCCGATAGGTAAGGGCGGGGTCCGCATAGCCGAGCCAGGGCTGCCATTCGTGCAGCGACGTGCCGTCGAACAGCGCGATCGCCTTTCCGGTCGGTCGCGGCAGATCGACCAGCGCGAGCCGCTGGAGCATCGCGGGCGCCTCGCCGGCCAGGGCGCGCGCGAGATCCTTCGAATCCTGCGCCGGGGTAGCCATCGGCAGGGCGAGGAGAAGGGCGAGCGAACGGAGCATCAACGGCATCCTTGTGCGAGGCTGGGCGAGGACCGGATCGCTCCGGGTGCGCCGGGGCGCGGCGTCGTCTTATCGTGATCCGGCGGGGACACTCCACTGAAAAATTGCGGCAAGGCAACCTTCCGGACGCCTGCGTTTCACAAATGGCGCAACGATTTACCCGCCAAAGCGCGGATGTGGTGCTCCGTTCAGCGCGGGCGCTGCAGCGCCGCTTCCATCCGCTCCAGCCCGATGCCCTTGGTTTCCGGAAAGAAGCGCCAGACCACCACCAGCTGGAGCAGGGTTGCCGCCGCGAAGAACCAGAAGGGCACGCTGCGATCGAAGGTCTGGGCGACGACCGGGAAGCCGAAGCTGAGCAGCGCGGCCCAGATCCAGTGGGTGGCGCTCCCCAGCGCCTGCCCGCGCGCGCGGACCTGGGTGGGAAAGATCTCCGACAGATAGACCCAGATCACCGCGCCTTGCGATACCGCGAAGAAGGCGATGAACAGCACCAGCAGCGGCAGCAGCAGCGCTTCGCGGCCCGTGCCCGAATAGACGCTCGCCACGCCCGCCAGCGCCAGCGTGGTCCCCGCGGCACCGACGAGCAGCAGCGTGCGCCGGCCGACGCGGTCGATCAGCGTCATCGCCAGAAGCGTCGCGAGCAAGTTCGCCGCGCCGATCGAGACGGCCTGTATGTCGGCGGAAATCTGGCTGAACCCCGCGGCGGCGAAGATGTCGTTCAGATAATAGAGAATTGCGTTGATGCCGGTGAGCTGGTTGAAGCTGGCCACCGCGATGGCAAGCAGGATCGGCTTGCGGTGGCGGCGCCACGACAGCCGTTCGCCGAGTGCCGCCTCCGGGTCAGGCGCGGTGAGCGTCCAGTCGGTGAGGCCGATGCGGGCGGCGGCATCGAGCGCCTCGCTCTCGCGGCCGCGCGACGCGAGCCAGCGCGGGCTCTGCGGGATGGTGAACATCGCGACCAGGAAGATCAGGCCGGGCACGACCATCACGCCGAGATCCCAGCGCCAGCCGCTGCCGTCGTGCAGCAGCGCCGCGACGATGGCGTTGCTGCAATAGGCGGCGAGGATGCCGCTCACGATCGAAAGCTGGAACAGGCCGACCAGCGCGCCGCGTCGCGCGCTCGGGCTGATCTCGGCGATGAAGACCGGTGCCAGGACCGAGGCGCCGCCTATCGCCAGCCCGCCGATGAAGCGGAACAGCACGAAGCTGCCGAGATCCCAGGCCAGCGCGCAGCCGAGCGCCGAGAGGATGAAGGCGATGCCGACCCAGCGCAGCAC
>JAPJRE010000003.1 GCA_030824725.1 Sphingomonas sp. | reverse complement strand
GGTGAAGACGAGCCGCAGGATGTTGCGGTGTTCGCGGGGCAGCAGGCTATAGTCGGTCAGCACCGCCGACGCCGCGGCATTCCACGCGACCACGTCCCAGGTCGCGGTCTTGATGATCGCCGGGCTGGTCGGCATCGCGTCGAGCACGCGCTGCAGGCGCGGCGTGACCTCGTCCGACCCGCGGATCTTGATCGCGGGTGGCCGCCCGAGCCCCAGCACGAACAGGTGCTCGCGCTCGGGTGCGGTCAGCATCAGGCCGGAGGCGATGCGTTCGAGCACGTCCCCAGAAGGTGCACCGCCGCGGCCTGAGTTCCTTCAGGTATTCCGACCGGTGCTGGGCGATCCACTGCATGATGCGGTCGTTCCCGAGCAGCGTGCTGACATAGGCACGCGCCACTGTCAGTTGTAGCGGATCGACGCCGTATCGGGGACATGCGCCGGAGGACGTCAAAGACGGCTGTCGGACAGGACAAGTCTTTCAGGATATCAATAACCTCGGTGCAGATCCCATAGAGCATCCGCGATCGCCGATGGATGGATGCAACCTCGAGTTCAAGCGCTTCCGCGATCTTCGCTTCCGGTACGCCCCGCTCGATTGCGCGTCGGACCATGCGATGTTCCTGGATCGCCGCCAGACGATGTATTCGCTTGTTGTAGGTGTGCCGGTCAGAACTCGATCAGCGCTTCGGCGCGCAATTCGACCGCCAGAACCGTACTGCGGATCGGATGGAGCAGAAGCTCGACTGACCGAGGCCCTTGGATTGTTCGTCCGCCACCGGCTCACCCTTACGGCGCACCGACCGGCCTTCGATACCGAGACGCAGCGCCTCAGCCGGCTTCGCTACGACGCCTTCGCCGAGCTTGTCGGTCGAGCAATCGTCCGGGGGGACACCAACAACCGCATCGGAACATCGCCTTCCTCCCGCTAACCCGCACCCGATCGGTGAAGGAGGCTGCGCGATTAGCGGGGCGCGCACAGAAGCGTCGCCCGAATCGTCCTTGCGAGGGTTCATTTGAACGCATTTCGTCCGACGATGTTTTCCGTACATTTTCCGTACGGCCGTCGCGATGCTGCGCTAAGTCATTGAAAAGATGGCGCACCCGACAGGATTCGAACCTGTGGCCTCTGCCTTCGGAGGGCAGCGCTCTATCCAGCTGAGCTACGGGTGCCTGGAAAGCGGCGACTAGCAAAGCCTTTGGCCGAACGCCAGCCCGTTTCGGTAGCTCCGGCGCAAAAGCGTAGGCGCCGCAAAAGCTCAGGCGGGTTCGGCGGCCTTCTTCGCCTTGGGGGCGGGCGTCTTCGGCTTGAAGGCGCAGAGGTCGGCCACCGGGCAGCGCCAGCATTCGGGGGTGCGCGCCTTGCAGATATAACGGCCGTGGAGGATCAGCCAGTGGTGCGCGTGCAGCCGGAAGGGCTGGGGAACGACCTTTTCCAGCTTCAGCTCCACCGCCAGCGGGGTCTTGCCCGGAGCAAGGCCGGTGCGGTTGCAGACGCGGAACAGGTGGGTGTCGACCGCGAAGGTCTCCTGCGCGAAGGCGACGTTCATCACCACATTGGCGGTCTTTCGCCCGACGCCGGGCAGCTGCTCCAGCGCGTCGCGATCGGCGGGGACCTCGCCGCCATGGTTACGGATCAGGGCTTCGGAGAGCGCGATGACGTTCTTGGCCTTGGTGTTGAACAGGCCGATCGTCTTGATGTGCTCCTTCAACCCCGCCTCGCCGAGCGCGACCATCCTTTCGGGCGTATCCACCTCCGCGAACAATGCGCGCGTCGCCTTGTTCACTCCGGCATCGGTCGCCTGGGCGGAGAGCACCACCGCGACGAGCAGCGTATAGGTGTTGACCGATTCGAGCTCGGTCTCCGGGTGCGGATTGTCCGCCGCCAGCCGCGCGAAGAACTCGACGACCTGCGCCTTCTTCACACGCCGAGCACTTCGGCCATGGTGTAGCGGCCCGCGTCGCGCCCGGGGAGCCACAGCGCCGCACGGATCGCGCCCTTGGCGAAGATCGCGCGATCATCGGCGCGGTGGGTGAGCTCGATCCGCTCGCCATCGCTGGCGAAGACCACCGTGTGGTCGCCGATCACCGAACCGCCGCGCAGGCTCGCCATGCCGATCGTGCCCGCGGCGCGCGGGCCGGTGAGCCCGGCGCGGTCGCTGACCCCGGCTTCGGCGAGGGTGGTGCCCATCGCCTCGGCAGCGGCGGCGCCCAGCATCTGCGCGGTGCCCGACGGCGCATCGGCCTTGTTACGGTGGTGCATCTCGACGATCTCGATGTCCCAGTCCTGGCCGAGCCGCGCCGCGGCCTCGTGGACCAGCCGCGACAGCAGCCCGATGCCGAGCGAGGTGTTGCCGGTCTGCAGCACGGCGATCTCGGCGGCGGCCGCGTCGATCATCCGGTGGTGGCGCTCGGCGAGGCCGGTGGTGCCGACCACGATCGGCGTGCGCGCGGCGCGGGCGGCGGCGAGGTTGGCCTCCAGCGCGGCGGGGGCCGAGAAGTCGACGAGCACATCGGCCTTGCGGGCGAGCTCGGCGGGATCATCGCCCACGTCCGCGCCGCCTGCGAGGCGGGCGCCGAAATCGGGAAGGGCGGCGGCGATCGCCTGGCCCATCCGCCCCATGCTGCCATAGATGCCGATGCTCGTCATGCTGCGGGCTGTTGCACGATCCTGTGCCTCAGCGACAGATGCTATTTTTGCGGATCGTCCGGCTTTTTCTTCTAGGACCCCATCGGGAGACGACGCGCCGGAGAAACCAGACTTTGCGGCGCCGGCATGGCGGGCCTAGGGTCGCGGCATGGCCAGCCTCCGCAATCTCGTGATTCTCACCGGCGCCGGCGTTTCCGCCGAGAGCGGCATCGCCACCTTTCGCGGACCCGGCGGGCTGTGGGAGGGCCACCGCGTCGAGGATGTCTGCACGCCCGAGGCGCTGGCGCGCGATCCGGCGCTGGTCCACCGCTTCTACGATCTGCGGCGCGCGGCGCTGGAGGCGGTGGCGCCCAATGCCGCGCACCATGCGCTGGCCCGTCTGGATGCGGCATGGCCGGGCGAATTGCTGATCGTGACGCAGAATGTCGACGACCTGCACGAGCGCGCGGGGGCGACGCGGCTGCTCCACATGCATGGCGAACTGCGCTCGGCGCTGTGCGCGGCGTGCGGCGTGCGCGAGCGCTGGGAAGAGGCACTGCCGCCCGAGAGCGAATGCCCCAATTGCGGCATACTCGCGCTGCGCCCCGACATCGTCTTCTTCGGCGAGATGCCCTACGAGATGGAGCGGATCGAGGCGGCGCTGGCGGATGCGGACCTGTTCGTCTCGATCGGCACCTCGGGCGCGGTCTATCCGGCGGCAGGCTTCGTCCAGACCGCGCGGCATCATGGCGCGGCGACGCTGGAGATGAACCTGGAGCCCTCGGGCGGCAGCCACTGGTTCGAGGCGAGCCGGATGGGGCCGGCGGGGACGCTGGTCCCGGCCTGGGTCGACGAACTGCTCGCCACGGCCTGAGCCCCGCAACATCGCGCTGGCATTGCACCGCATCCTGCGGAAGGATGGGCCCAAGGCGTCGCGACAGGCGCCAGCTATGGGAGAGGCGGGCGATGCCCCAGCAGGCGATCTTCATTACCGGCGGCGCGTCGGGAATCGGGCGGGCGGTGGCGCTGCTGTTCGCGCAGCGCGGCTGGCGCGTCGGGCTGGCCGACGTCAATGCCGCGGGGCTGGCGGAGACGCTGGCGATGCTGCCGCCCGGCAGTGCCACGACGCACAAGCTCGACGTGCGCGACCGGGACCAATGGGTGGCAGCGCTCGCCGACTTCGCGACGGCGAGCGGCGGGCGGATGGACGTGCTGTTCGCCAATGCCGGGATCGGCACCAGCGGCCCCTTCGCTGCCACGCCCTCGGCCGAGCTGGAGCGCTGCGTCGCGGTCAACCTGCTCGGCGTGGTCCACGGCGCCCATGTCGGGTTCGAGCTGCTCGCCGCGACGCCGGGATCGGTGATGCTGATCACCAGCTCGGCGGCGGGGATCTACGGCACCTCGGGCGCGGCGATCTATTCGGCGACCAAATTCGCGGTGCGCGGGCTGGCCGAGGCGCTCGACGGCGAATGGGCCTCGGCGGGGGTGAAGGTGCGCACGCTGATGCCCTCGTTCATCGACACGCCGCTGCTCGACCAGCCGGCGGGCGGCTCCAACCAGCATATTCGCGAGAATGTGCGGCGCGCGGGGCTGGAGATCACGCCGGTGGGCGAGGTTGCCGAGGTGGCCTGGGCGGCGGTGCGTGGCAATGGGCTCCACACCCGCGTCGGCAAGACCGCGCGCAAGCTGTGGTTCGCGGCGCGCTGGATGCCGGGCGCGTTGCGCAAGCAGGCACAGCGTAGCCGACTCGGGCGCCGCTAGGCTTGGCAGCCCGGGGGGATCCGCGATACGGGCGTTGCTTGCGTAACGAAGACAAGGGAAAGCCATGAAGATGGGGGTGCTGATCGGGCTCGGGCTGCTGGCGGCGGTGCCGGCCCAGGCGCAGGTGAAGTCCACCGACCCGCAATCGGTGGTCAAGGCGCTGCAGGATGCCGGCTACAAGGCGGAACTGGCCAAGGACAGCGACGGCGACCCGATCATCCGCAGCGGCGCGCAGGGCTACAAGTTCACCATCTTCTTCATGAGCTGCGACAAGGGGCGCAACTGCGGCGACCTGCAATTCTATGCGGGCTGGACCGACAAGCTGTCGCCCGAGCGCGCCAATGCCTGGACGCAGAAGCACCGCTTCGCCCGCGTCTATTCGGACGAAAAGGGCGAGGCGGCGATCGAGTATGACCTGAACTTCGAGGACCAGCCGATGACCACCGTGCTGTTCCGGAAGAATCTGGAACTTTGGGACTCGCTGGTCGGCAGCTTCGCCGATTACGTCAACGAATCGAATGGGGTCGAGAAGCAGTAAGGCGACGGGCGGGCCGTTCAGAACAGCCCGTCATCGTCATCGTCGTCGTCCATGCTCGCTTGCGGGGACGCGGACGTGCCCGGCAGCGCGAAGCGGGTGTGGATCTCGCGTTCGCGCGCCATGGTATAGCTGCGCGCCATGCCGTCGAGCAGCCCCGCCAGCGCCGCGGCAACCTCGCCCTCCGGTGCGGGGCAGGGCGTGCCGAACAGCTTCAGCTGCAGCACCACGCTGCGCAGCGCGTCGCCGAACGCGGCCTCGCAATCGACGTTGCTGGTGGTCGTCTCCAGGATCCGCGTCACCGCCGCGGCATCGTCGCTCAGCCCGGCCATGCCTTCGCGCATGCGCTGGGCGCCGTCGCGGATGCAGGCGAGCGATTCGGTGAGCGCCTCGGCCGCATCACCGCCCTGTTCGGCCTCGGGATCGCGCAGCGCGGTGACCGCGCCGACCAGCCGCTCGACCGACTGGCGGATCTCGCCGGAGATCGTCGCCAGCGCGGTCGCGAAGCCGCGGATCTCGGAGGCGACCATCGCCAGCGCCTTGCCCTCGTCGCCGAGCCGGTGGCAGCGCAGATCGGTGTTCCACGCCATCAGGTGCACGTCCTCGTTCACCCGGTGCACCACGCGCAGCCGCTCGGCGAGGCGCTCGGCGCTGTCCGAGGTCGAGCCGCCCAGCGCCTGGGCGCGGGCATCGGCCTCGCGCAGCCGCGCGGTGACCTGCGCAACATCGGCGACGCTCTTTTCCAGCGCGCCGAGGAAGACGGCGTCGTCGCCGGTCTGCTGGCGATCGCCTTCGGCCTTGATCTCCAGCAGCTGCGCCGCGCTCGGCGCGATGCCGCGCAGGCTTTCGGCCAGCCGCTGCGATTCCTTGTGGAAGGCGTCGATCGTGTCCGAGGCCTGGGCGGCGAACAGCGCGACCATATGGCCGACCACTTCGATCGCCGTCGCCGGATCGGCGGAATCGCGCCAGGCGATCAGCGCCTGGATGCCGCTGGCGACATGCTCCAGCCGCTGGCGGGTGATGTCGCCGATCTGCATCGCGCCGATCGCGGTCGCCACCTTGCCATGGATTTCGCGACCGACGGTGGCGATGCGCTTGGCCCGCGCCGCATCCGCTGCCTGGTGGCGCTGCAGCGCCTCGGCATCCTCGGCGAGCTTGCGCGGCACCTGCGGGATCACCTTGGCGCATTCGGACGCCAGCTGGCGATCGACCTCGATCAGCGCCGGGATGCTGGCGGTGAGCCGCTCGATCTCGCTGCCGATCCCGCCGATCTCGATCTCGCCCACGTCGAGCCGGACGTTCATCGTGTCGGCAAAGTCGGCAAAGCCGTTGCGGCCCGCCGCCGCCACCTTGATGTTGAGGCCGCAGATGCGGAGGAAGTCGAGCGTGCGCTTGACCTGGTTGATATGGTGCGCGAGCGGGCGCGCACCGGCGGCGATGCTTTCCAGCCCGGCCTGGCGCGCCGCCTGCACCGCGGGAAGGCGCTCCAGCCGGTCCGCGGTCGCGCGCATATTGTCGACCGCCGCTTCCGCCGCGTCGCGGCCGAGCGCGTTGGTCACGCCTTCCAGCGCGCTCACCAGCCGCTCGACGATGCCATAGGCCTGGGCCAGCGCCTCGCCCGCCGAGACGAACCGCGCATCGAGATTGCTCGCCACCCGGCTGATCGTCGCCTCGATCTCGGCGAGCGACAGTTCGGATTCGGGGTTCGGTTCAGGAATGGGTGCGGCGTACATGGCCGTCTCCTTGGCAAGCGGTCATCGTGCGGTGGCCGTGAGCAGTTCGCGGGCGATGTGCCCGAGGGGAATGATCTTGTCGGCGGCCTCGCGCGCGATCGCCTCCTTGGGCATGCCGAAGACGATCGAGCTCGCCTCGTCCTGCGCGAAGGTGCGCGCGCCCGCCTGACGCATCTCGAGCAGCCCGCGCGCGCCGTCGTCGCCCATGCCGGTCATGATGATGCCGACCGCGTTCGATCCCGCCGCGCGCGCCGCCGAGCGGAACAGAACGTCGACCGAGGGGCGGTGGCGCGAGACCAGCGGCCCGTCGCGGACCGAGACGTAGTAGCGCGCGCCCTGGCGCTCGAGCATGGTGTGCTTGCCGCCGGGGGCGATCAGGACATGGCCGCGCAGCACCGGATCGCCGTCCGCGGCTTCCTTGACGTCGACCTCGCACAGCCCGTTGAGCCGCTGGGCAAAGGCGCGGGTGAAATGCTCGGGCATGTGCTGGACGATGACGATGCCGGGGCTGTTCGCCGGCAGTGCCTCCAGCACTTCGCGCAGCGCCTCGGTCCCGCCGGTCGAGGCGCCCATGCAGACCACCATCTCCGTGGTGCGGCTCATCGGCTTGCCGCTGGGCGGCGGCAGCACCGCGTCGGCGGTGAGCTTCTGGGCCGGCGGCTCGGTACGCGGCATCGGCTTGCCCGGCCGGCCGCGCACCTTGGCGCGCGCCGCCGCCTTCACCACGTCGCGGATCTGGAGGTGGTGCTCGGCGAGGTGATCGGCCACGCCCACGCGCGGCTTGAGGATCACGTCGACCGCGCCCGCTTCCATCGCCTGGAGCAAGGTCTCGGAGCCGTTCTCGGTCAGCGACGAGCACATCACCACCGGCAGCGGGCATTGCTGCATCAGCTTCTTGAGGAAGGTGATGCCGTCCATCCGCGGCATCTCGACGTCGAGCGTGATGACGTCGGGCACCTGCTCCTGGATGCGCTTGGCGGCGCTGAACGGATCGGCGGCGGTTCCGATCACCTCGATCGCCGGATCCTCGCCGAGGATCGACGCCATGGTCTGGCGGACGCTCGCCGAATCGTCGACGATCAGGACGCGGATCTTGGGCATCAGCCGCCGCGCCGGAACACGGTGTTGGCGACCTGCTCGAGCGGCAGGCCGAGCCCGGTGATCGATTCCGAATGGCCGAGGAAGAGATAGCCGCCCGGCGCCAGGCAGTCATAGAGCTGCGAGACGACCTTCTTCTGCGTCGGCTTGTCGAAATAGATCAGCACGTTGCGGCAGAAGATCAGGTGCATCGCATCGCCCACGGGATAGCGATCGTCCATCAGGTTCAGCCGGCCGAAGCCGATCGCGCTGCGCAGCCGCGGCACCATCCGCACCTCGCGCCGGCGCGGATCGTTCGAGGTCATCACATATTTGCGGCGCAGCGCCGCGGGCACCGGATCGACCAGCTCGGCCGCGTAGATCCCGTTGCGGGCCGCCGCCAGCACCTCGGTATCGAGATCGGTGGCGAGGATGCCGTACTCCGGGCCGCCCATGCGCTCGGCATAATCGTCCAGCACCATCGCCATGGTGTAGGGCTCGGGGCCCGTAGAGCAGGCGGCGCTCCAGGCGCGCAGCGTGCGCACCCCGCGCGCCTCCAGTGCCGGCAGCGCATGCGCGACCAGATAGTCGAAATGCGCCGGCTCGCGGAAGAAGTCGGTCTTGTTGGTGGTCACCGCGTTGATCAGGTGCAGCCCTTCGGCCGCGAGATGATCGCCGGTGAACAGATAGTCGCAATAGCCGTCGAGCGTATCGATGCCCACCGCGCGCAGGCGGCGGCGCAGCCGGCCCTCGAGCATGGTCTTCTTGGTCTCGGGCATCTTGATGCCCGAGACCTCGTAGATATAGGCGGCGATCTGCGCGAAATGGCGCCTGCTCATCGTGTCGAGCCCGGGGGCGGGCGACGGATCCAGCGCTAATGCTGCGGACAAGGGCTGCTCCGTAAGGCTCAGGCGGCGGCGCGGACGGCGAGCGCCCGCGCTTCTTCCGACGAGAAGATCTTCGCCATATCGACTAGCACCACGAATCCTTCGGACCGCTTAATGACGCCGCCGATATAGTCGGACGACCAGCGCACCCCGATGTCGGGCGCGGCTTCCAGCTGGTCGGTGGTGACGCTGCACACCTCCAGCACGCGGTCGACCACCAGGCCCAGCATCAGCACGCGGTCGGCGACCGGCACGTCGACCACCAGGATGCGGGTCGCCTGGGTCGGTTCGAAGGGGGAGAGGCCCAGCCGCTGGCGGAAGTCGATCGTCGGCACGCCCTGACCGCGCATGTCGGTCAGGCCGAGCAGATAGTCGGGGCCGTTGGGGATGCGGAAGGTCTCGCGATAGTCGAGAATCTCGCGGACCAGCGTCACCGGTACCGCGAAGATCTCCGCCCCCAGCCCGAAGGTGACGAGCTGGAGTTCGCTTGTGTCGCTCATGCTGCCTCCACGTCGAACGCGCTGTCCTGCGCATCGGGGCCGCCGGTAGCGAGGTCGAGCGCGAAGCCGCTCACCCGCGCCTGCTGGTCGGCAACGCTGTTGGGCTTGGGCCGCGTCGCCGGCTTGGCGGCGGGCTTGGCTACCGGGCGGCGGGCCGGGGCGGGCACGCGGCCGCGCGGCTGCTGCTCGACGCGGAAATAGGCGATGCTGGCCTGGAGCTCCTCGGCCTGGGCGGCGAGTTCCTCGGAGGTGGCGCTGATCTGCTCGGAGGCGCCCGCATTCTGCTGGGTGACCTGGTCGAGCTGCTGGATCGCCTCGTTGATCTGCGAGGCGCCGATGTCCTGCTCGCGGCACGCGGCGCTGATCTCGCTGACCAGCTCGGCGGTGCGGCGGATGTCCGGCACCAGCCGGCCGAGCATGTCGCCCGCTTCGGCGGCGGCCTTCACCGTCTCGCTCGACACCGAGCTGATCTCGGCGGCGGCACCCTGGCTGCGCTCGGCGAGCTTGCGCACTTCCGAGGCGACGACGGCGAAGCCGCGGCCATGCTCGCCCGCGCGCGCCGCTTCCACCGCGGCGTTGAGCGCGAGCAGATCGGTCTGGCGGGCGATTTCCTGGACGATGCCGATCTTCTCGGCGATGGTGCGCATCGCGCCCACCGCACGATCCACCGCGACGCCGCTGGTCTCGGCATCCTTGGCCGACTGGCGCGCGATCTTCTCGGTCTGCGCGGCATTGTCGGCATTCTGCTTGATGTTGGCGGCCATCTCTTCCATCGCCGCCGAGGCCTGCTCGGCCGCCGCGGCCTGCTCGGTCGCGCCCTGCGAGACCTGCTCGGAGCTCGACGAGAGTTCCTGGCTGCCCGAGGAGACGTTGGTCGCGGCCACCGTCGCGTCCGACACCACGCCGCGCAGGCGATCGACCATCCGCACCAGCGCGTTGCCGAGCACGTCCTTCTCCGAGGCCGGTTTGTGCTGCACGGTCAGGTCGCCATCGGCGATCTTGTCGGCCAGCGTCGCGCTCACCCGCAGATTGGCGACCATCGTGTTGACCGTGTCGACCAGATCCTTGATCTCGTCGTTGCTGGTGACCTGCACGTCCTGGCTGAGGTCGCCGATCGAGACCGCGCTGACCGCGGTCGAGACGCGGCGCAGGCCCTGCGAGACGATGCGCGAGATCCAGAAGGCACCGGCGACGGCGATCAGCAGCGCGATGCCGGCGACGACCCACAAGGTGGTGGCGGCGCTGGCATAGAGCGCGTTGGTATCCTGATCGGCCTGCGTCATCTGCTGCTTGGAGAGCGCGACCAGCTGATCGGCCACGTCGCTCATCGCCGACGCGATCTCGCGCGACTTGCTGATCGAAATCGCCCCCGCTTCGGCGTTCCTGTTGGCGAGCGCCAGCTGGCGGACCTGATCACTGACCGGCACGAACTCGTTGAACTTGGCGCTCAGCTGCAGCCATAGCGGCTTGCCCTGCGCGCTGGCCGTGGCGACGCCCTTGGCGATCTGTGCCTGGACCTGCTCGCGGCCCTTCATCAGCTCGGCGTCGAACTTGCGGGTGAGCGCTTCGTCCTCGGTCAGCGCCATGTTCTTTTCCTGGCGCAGCACATAGCTGATCGCGCCGCTGACGTTCTGCGCGATCTCCTGGCGCTGGGCGGGGCCTGCGATTACGTCGCTGATCGCCTGGTTGAGCGTGGCGAGGCGCGAGTTGGCGACGCCGACCACGGCGAGCAGCAACAGGATGAGCACGCCGAAGGTGATGCCAAGTTTCAACTTGATCGTGGCACGCATGGGTTCGAGTCCTTGAAAGGTAGAGCCGGCGGTCAGGCTGCGTGGACGCCGAAGGCGGCGTCATCGGCATCGGGGCCGCCATTGCTCAGATCGAGCGCGAAGCCGCTGACCCGGGCCTTCTGATCGGCAATGCTGTTGGGCTTGGGCCGCGCAGCCGACTTGGCGGCGGGCCTGGGTGCGGGGCGGCGGGCAGGGGCCGCGGCGCGCGGTGCGGCGGCGCGCGCCGAGTCGACCCGGAAATAGGCGATGCTGGCCTGGAGCTCCTCCGCCTGGGCGGCGAGTTCTTCCGAGGTGGCGCTGATCTGCTCGGAGGCACCGGCATTCTGCTGGGTGACCTGGTCGAGCTGCTGGATCGCATCGTTGATCTGGGCGGCGCCGATGTCCTGCTCGCGGCAGGCGGCGCTGATCTCGCTGACCAGCTCGGCGGTACGGCGGATGTCGGGCACCAGCCGCTGCAGCATGTCGCCCGCTTCGGCGGCGGCCTTGACCGTCTCGCTCGACACCGAGCTGATCTCGGCGGCGGCACCCTGGCTGCGCTCGGCGAGCTTGCGGACTTCCGAAGCGACCACCGCGAAGCCGCGGCCATGCTCGCCGGCGCGCGCTGCCTCGACGGCGGCGTTGAGCGCGAGCAGGTCGGTCTGGCGGGCGATTTCCTGGACGATGCCGATCTTCTCGGCGATGGTCCGCATCGCGCCCACCGCGCGGTCGACCGCGACGCCGCTCACTTCGGCGTCCTTGGCCGACTGGCGCGCGATCTTCTCGGTCTGCGCGGCATTGTCGGCGTTCTGCTTGATGTTGGCGGCCATCTCTTCCATCGAGGCCGAGGCCTGTTCGGCGGCAGCCGCCTGCTCGGTCGCGCCCTGCGAGACCTGCTCGGCGCTGGACGACAATTCCTGGCTGCCCGAGGAGACGTTGGTCGAGGCGACCGTCGCATCGGCGATCACGCCGCGCAGGCGATCGACCATGCCGTTCACCGTCTCGACCAGATCCTTGATCTCGTCGTTGCTGCGCACCTCGACACGCTGGTTGAGGTCGCCATCGGCGACGGCGGTGATCGCGGAGCCGACCCGGGCAAGGCCGGTCGAAACCGTGCGCGCGATCCACCAGGCGGCGGCGACGGCGATCAGCAGCGCCACGCCGGCGACGCTGAACAGCGCGGTGTTGGCGCCGGCATAGACGGCCGCGGCCTCCTGCTCGGCGGTGCCCATCTGCTGCTTCGACAGGGTGACGAGCTGGCTGACCGCCTGGCTCATCGAAAGCGCCAGTTCGCGCGACTTGCCCATCGACAGCGCCGAAGCCTCGGCATTCTTGTTCGACAGGCCAAAATTGCGCACCTGGTCGTTGACCGGCAGGAACTCGTCGAACTTGCTTTCCAGCTGTGTCCAGAGCGGGCGGCCCTGCTCGGTGGCGCCCGCGACGCCCTTGGCGATCAGTTGCTGCAGCTCGCCGCGCGCCTTCATCAGGTCGGCATCGAACTTGCGCATCTGCGCGTCCTCGGTCGACATGGCGAGGTTCTTTTCCTGGCGGATGACGAAGCTCAGCTTGGCGTCGATCGTCTGGGCGAGCTCGAGGCGCTGGGCCGGGCCACGGATCACGTCCGAGGTCGCCTGGTTCAGCACGCCGAGCCGGGTGCTCGCCACGCCGACGACCACGATCAGCAGCGCGATCAGCACGCCGAAGGTGATGCCGAGTTTCAATTTGATGGTTGCACGCATGGTCATCGTTCCTCGAAGCGGGGGCGCATCGGCGACGTCGGCCGTGCGGGCGGGGGGAGAAGGCGGCTCATGCCGCGGCCGCGATGGCGGCATCGCCGAGATGGGCGGCGAAGATGGCGTGGAGGTCGGGAAGGACCACGACGCCGTCGTCGCGACGCACCAGCGTGCGGACGAACTGGCGGCGCCAGCGCATGCCGACGGCGGGGGGCTCCTCGCTCGCGCTCTCGGCGAGGGTTGCCACCTCGTGGACCTTGTCGGTGCGGATACCGATCTGGAGCGGCTCGTCGCCAAGTGCGATCTCGATCACCACGATGCGGCTGTCGAGCGTCGGCTCGGCCGGTGCCATCGCGAAGGCCTGGCGCAGGTCGGCGATCGGGATGATCTTGCCGCGGAAATTGACCACGCTGTGGACCAGGGGCGCGGCGCCCGGCACCCGGGTTTCGGGCAAGAGGTCGAGGATCTCGCGGACCAGCACCGCCTCGAGCGCGAAGGTCTCGTCGCCGAGATCGAAGGTGAGGACCTCGAGATGGCCGGTCTCGTCCCAGGGGACGGTTTGGGTAGGGGCTTCCTGCATGGGCTCAACCGGCGGCACGCAGCCGCTCCTCCTGCTGCTGGCCGGCCAGCACGAGCTGGACGACGTCGAGGATCAGCGCGACGCCGCCGTCGCCCAGGATGGTCGCACCGGCAAAGGCGGCGACGTCCTGGTGCAAGGGCGACATCGACTTGATCACGGTCTGATGGCTGCCGATGATCTGGTCGACGACCAGCCCGACGCGCTCGGCGCCGGTGGCGATGACAACGATCTTCTGGTGCGGATCGGGGCGGGTGCCCGTCTCGAACATCTCGCGCAGGCGCAGGAACGGCACCAGCCGATCGCGCAGGGTGATGAAGCTGCGGCCGCGCGAGCGCAGATCCTCCTCCAGGCTTAGCTCCAGGCATTCCTCGACCGCGGCGAGCGGGATCACGTAGCGCCCCTCGCCGACGCGGACGAGCAGGCCGTCGATAATGGCGAGTGTCAGCGGGATGCGCAGCACAACGGTCGAGCCTTCGCCGGGCACCGAGGTGATGTCGATCGCGCCGCGCAGGCTCTCGATGGTGCGCTTGACCACGTCCATGCCGACGCCGCGGCCGGACAGGTTGGTCACTGCCGCCGCGGTCGAGAAGCCGGGGTGGAAGATCATCTGCAACAGCTCGCTGTCGCTCAACTGCTGGCCGGGCTGGATGAGGCCCTGGGCTTCCGCCTTGGCGCGGACGCGCTCGCGGTTGATGCCGCGGCCGTCGTCCTGGATGGTGATCAGCACCTCGCCGCCCGCCTGGTGGGCGGACAAGCGGACATGGCCGGTGGCGGGCTTGCCGGCGGCGACGCGCTCGTCCTCGGGCTCGAGGCCATGGTCGCAGGCGTTGCGGATCAGATGGACCATCGGGTCGGCGAGCCGCTCGATCACGGTCTTGTCGACCTCGGTCGCCTCGCCCTCGGTGGAGAGCTCGATCGCCTTGCCGGTTTCGCGGGCGAGATCGTGGATCAGGCGGCGGAAGCGGCCGAACAGCGTCGCCACCGGCACCATGCGCAGCACCATCATCGTGTCGCGCAGCTCGCTGACCAGCCGCTCGATTTCCTCGGAGATCGAGCGCAGCACCATGTCGCCGCCCTGGCCGTTGGCGAGCTGCGAGAGGCGGCTATGGACGATGACCAGCTCGCCCACCCGGTCCATCAGCTCGTCGAGCCGCTCGGCGGGGACGCGGACGCTCTCGCCGGTCTTGGCCGCGGCCTTGGCCGGGCCGCCGGCGTCGGGGGCGGTGGCGGCGGTTGCGACCGGCGCGTCGACGATCTCGGCGGGGGCTTCGGCCGCGCCGCCGAGTTCCTCGATCACCAGCTCCATGTCGTCCATCACGAACAGGAACACGTCGTCGATATCGTCGCGCGAGATGTCGCCGAACAGTTCGACGTCCCAGCCGATATGGCATTCGACCGGGTTGAGCTCGGCGAGCGGCGGCAGCCGGTCGGTGCGCGCGGTGATGGTGCAGTCGCCCAAGCTGCGCAGCTCGTCGAGCAGCATCAGCGGGTTGGTGCCGTTGGCCATCGATTCGGGCGGCAGATAGAAGGTCAGGCGCCAGCCCTTGCGCGCCGGTGCCGAAGGCGTGGGCGTCGGCGCGCCGGCGGCGGCGTCGACCTCGCGCTGCAGTTCGGCGAGGATCGCGGCGCCGGCGGCTTCCAGGCCGCTACCGTCGCCGTCGACCAGCGCGCGCATATGGTCCTTGGCGGACAGGATCACCGCGACCAGCCCCTGGGTCGCGGGCGCGAGGCCCTTGCGGACGCGGTCGAAGGCAGTCTCGCAGTGATGGGTGAAGCTGGCCAGCGCATCGAACCCGAACATCGCGCCCGAGCCCTTGAGCGTGTGCAGGCCGCGGAACACTGCGTCGATCAGGTCGCGGTCGTCGAGCCGGTGGGTCAGGTCGAGCAGGCCCTGCTCGACCTGGTCGAGCAGGTCGCCGGCCTCGACCCGGAAGGCGGCGATCGGATCGCCGCCGCTCACCGGCCGAGCACCTTGCGCGACACCTTGAGCAGCTGTTCGGGGACGAACGGCTTGACCAGCCAGCCGGTCGCCCCGGCGGCCTTGGCCTGCTGCTTCATCGCATCGTCGCTCTCGGTGGTGAGGAACAGGATCGGCGTGCCGCACTGGGCGGGATCCTTGCGCAGCTCGCGGATCATCGTCAGCCCGTCCATGTTGGGCATGTTCAGATCGGTGATGATCAGGTCGAACTTGGCGCCCTTGGCCTTGGCCAGGCCTTCGACGCCGTCGCCGGCCTCGGTCACGCTGTAGCCGGCACCGGTCAGCGCGATCTTGATCGCCATGCGCAGGCTGGGGGAATCATCGACGGTGAGGATCGAGGCGGTCATTGGGCAGTTTCTCCGTGAAACCAGAAGTCGAGATCGGCAGCGTTCGGCGCCGCCAGAAAGCCGGCGCGTTCCAGCAGCGCGGCGACCGGCGCGGGCGCGGGCGCCCGCAGACGAACTTGCCGGCCCGCCTCCGCGCCTGCGGCGCGCAGCGCGTGCAGCAGTTGGACGAAGCTAAGATCAGCCTCCGTAATGTCGGCGATGTTTACTTCGATGTCGCCTTCGCCTGCCAGCGCGTCGATGCATTGCTGTCGAAGGTCGGCAGCATTGCGCACGGTGGCGGAAGATCCGGCGTCCAGCTCTATTTCCATTTATCCCCCGGTAAGATTTCTTAGCGCGAGCGTAACGGTCCGCACTGACGGTCTTGGATCCAACCGCACCCTCCCAATTATAGGTAGATTGCCGCAGGAAGGCCCTGTTCGGGCTGCAAAAAGTCGAAGGCGCAGGTGCCGGTGGGGGCGCGCGGCGCCGATCGGAACGGCGTGGAAATATATTTTCATTGCTGGAACAATATGGTTACCGGGAATGAGCAATCGTTTGTTTCCGCCGCTGTTTCTGCCGCGGGGAAATGCGCGGATGGCTGGCCCTTCGTGCCCGCATCGGCTAGGCGCTGGCCGATCATGCTCAATCTGACCGACATCACGGTGCGCCTGGGTGGCCGCACGATTATCGACGGCGCCACCGCCAAGCTGCCGCCCCGCGGGCGCATCGGCCTGATCGGCCGCAACGGCGCCGGCAAGTCGACGCTGGTGAAGGTGATCGCCAGCCAGCTCGAACCCGATGGCGGCAGCGTCGACATGCCGCGCGGCGCCAAGCTCGGCTATATCGCGCAGGAGGCCCCCGGCGGCACCGCGACGCCGTTCGAGACGGTGCTCGCCGCCGATCTGGAGCGCGCCGCGCTGCTCGAGGAAAGCGAAACCAGCCACGATCCCGATCGCATCGGCGAGATCCATGAGCGGCTCATCGCGATCGACGCGCATGCCGCGCCCTCGCGCGCCGCGCGCATCCTGGTCGGCCTCGGCTTCGACGAGGAGATGCAGCATCGCGAGCTGGAGAGCTTCTCGGGCGGCTGGCGGATGCGCGTGGCGCTCGCCAGCCTGCTCTTCTCGCAGCCCGACCTGCTGCTGCTCGACGAGCCTTCCAACCACCTCGACCTTGAAGCCGTGCTGTGGCTGGAGGACTTCCTAAAGTCCTATCCGGCGACGATCGTGCTGGTCAGCCACGAGCGCGACTTCCTCAACAACGTCGTCGATCACATCCTGCACCTGGAGCGCGGCAAGCTGACGCTCTATCCGGGCGGCTATGACGCGTTCGAGCGCCAGCGCGCCGAGCGCCAGGCCCAGCTCGCCGCCGCGCGCGCCAAGCAGCAGGCCGAGCGCGAGAAGCTGCAGGATTACATCGCCCGCAACTCGGCCCGCGCCTCCACCGCCAAGCAGGCGCAGAGCCGGCAGAAGGCGCTCGCCCGGATGCAGCCGATCGCCGAGCTGGTCGACGATCCCTCGCTCAGCTTCGACTTCCCCAATCCGGACGAGCTGCGCCCGCCGCTGATCACGCTCGACATGGCGAGCGTCGGCTATGGCGAGACGCCGATCCTCCAGCGGCTCAACCTGCGCATCGATCCCGACGATCGCATCGCGCTGCTCGGCCGCAACGGCAACGGCAAGACCACGCTCGCCCGGCTGCTCGCCGCGCAGCTGACGCCGATGGACGGCGCGATCAATTCGAGCGGCAAGATGAAGGTGGGATACTTCACCCAGTATCAGGTGGAGGAACTCGACCGCGACGACACGCCGCTGCAGCACATGACGCGCAACATGGCGGGGGCCAGCCCGGGCGCGGTGCGCGCGCAGCTCGGCCGCTTCGGCTTCTCGGGCGACAAGGCGACGACCAAGGTCGGCAAGCTTTCGGGCGGCGAGCGCGCGCGCCTCGCGCTGGCGCTGATCACCCGCGATGCGCCGCATCTGCTGATCCTCGACGAGCCGACCAACCACCTCGACGTCGATGCCCGCGAGGCGCTGATCCAGGCGCTGAACGGCTATTCGGGCACGGTCGTCGTGGTCAGCCACGATCGCCACATGCTCGAGATGACCGCCGACCGGCTGGTGCTGGTCGACCAGGGCACCGCGAAGGAATTCGACGGCAGCCTCGACGATTACATCGCGTTCGTGCTCTCGAAGGATTCGAGCGGCGGCGGCAAGGGCGGTGCCTCCAAGGCGGATCGCAAGGAAGCCCGCCGCGCCGCCGCCGAGGCGCGCGAGAAGGGCACCGCGTTGCGCAAGGCGGCCAAGGCGGCCGAGACCGAACTCGCCCGGCTCCAGGCGCAGCTTTCGGCGCTGGAAAAGGCGATGTTCGATCCGGGCAATGCCGATGCGGCGCTCACCAAGCTGACGATGACCGACCTGATGAAGCGCCGTGCGGCGGTGAGTGCGCAGATTGAGACCGCCGAGCTGACCTGGATGGAAGCGAGCGAGGCGCTCGAAGGGCTCGGGGGCTGATAGCCTGAAATCCTCCCCTGCACCGCAGGGGAAGGGGACCGCCGCCGAAGGCGGTGGTGGAGGGGCTGCCGCGGCACGCGGCGGTTCCGCCCGGCGGAAAGGATGCCTCCGCGCCTGACGGCGCGGCCCCTCCACCATTCGCTGCGCGAATGGTCCCCCTCCCCCGTTCCGGGGGAGGATCTCAATCTTGCCTCACGCGATCGTGGGCACGATTCCGCCTTCGACGCGGATCGCGGCGCCATTGGTGATCGCGCCCAGCGGGCTGGCGAGCAGCGCCACCTGCGCGGCGATCTCCTCGGCCTCGATCAGCCGGCGGATCAGCGACAGCGGGCGCAGCTTGGCGAAGAACGCGGCCTCGCGCTCGGCTTCGGGCGCATCCTTGTTGTCGACCACCGAGCGGATGAATTCGACGATGCCTTCCGAGCGCGTCGGTCCGGGCAGCACCGCATTGACCGTCACGCCCGTGCCTCGGGTCTGCTCGGCAAGGCCGCGGGCGATGGCGAGCTGCGCGGTCTTGGTGGTGCCGTAGTGGATCATCTCGCTGGGGATCACGAGCCCGCTCTCGCTGGCGATGAACAGCACCCGGCCCCAGTTCCGCGCCAGCATGCGCGGGAAGTAATGGCGCGCGAGGCGCGCGCCGCTGACGACGTTGACCTCGAACAGATGGTGCCAGTCTTCGTCGCTGATCTCGGTGAAGGGCTTGGCTTCGTAGATGCCGAGATTGTTGACGAGGATGTCGGTGTCGGGAACCGCCGCGATCAGCGTCGCCGCGCCGTCCGCGGTGGCGGGGTCGGCGAGGACGGGATGGACGGTGCCGAGCTTGGCGATGCGGGCGGCGGCCTCGTCGAGCTTGGCCTGGCTGCGGCCGGTGATCGTCACCGCCACGCCTTCCTGGGCGAGCCGTTCGGCGATGGCGAGGCCGATGCCGGCGGTGGAGCCGGTGACGAGGGCGGTCTTGCCGGTAAGCTGCAGGTCCATGGGAGTATCTCCTTCCAAATTCGGAACCGGAGATAGGCGCGCACGCCATTGCTGATTAGATTGCCGGCCAGCATCACAGAAGTGCATCGGAATCACGAATGGACAATCGGCTCGGCGAGATGGAGATGTTCCTGGCGGTGGCGGCCGAGGGCAGCCTTGCGGGTGCCGCCAAGGCGCTGCGCATCACGCCTTCCGCCGTCAGCCGCGGCATGGCGCGGCTGGAAGCGCGGCTCGGCGTCCAGCTCGCCACCCGCACCACCCGCGCGCTGGCGCTGACCCCCGAGGGCCAGGCCTATCACGCCCGCGTCGCCGGGCTGATGGCCGAGATCGATGCGATCGAGCACAGCTTCGAGCGCGACCGGGTCCCGCGCGGGCCGCTGCGGGTCAACGCCTCGGTGCCGCTGGGCATGCAGTTCCTGATCCCGATCCTGCCCGCCTATCTGCGCGCGCATCCGGGAGTGACGGTGGACCTCACGCTATCCGATGCGCTGGTCGAACTGGTCGAGGATCGGGCCGATGTCGCGATCCGCGTGGGACCGTTGCGCGATACCGGCATCAAGGCGGCGAAGCTGGGGCGCAGTACGATGGTGGTGGTCGCGAGTCCCGACTATCTCGCGCGCTGCGGCACGCCCCGGCATCCGAACGCGCTGGATGCGCACACCTGCCTGCGCTTCAACTTCCGCCGCTCGATCGACAGCTGGCCGTTCCGCATCGACGGCACCGTGGTGCAGCGGACGATGGACGGGCCGTTCCTCGCCAATTCGGGCGAGGCGGTGCGGCTGATGGCGCTGGCGGGCGGCGGCATCGCGCGGATGGGCCGCTTCCATGTCGCCGCCGATCTTGCCGCCGGGCGGCTGGTCGAGCTGCTCGCGGCCTTCAACCCCGGTGACGGCGAAGACATCCACGCGCTGTTCGTTGGCCACGACCGGCTGGCGCTGCGGGTGCGCTCCTTCGTCGATTTCCTCAAGGCGGAGCTGGTGCTGTGAGGTGCGTCTAACCCGCTGTTAACCTTGTTCCTGTAGGCCGAAGCGGCCCTGCCGGGCGTGGTGCAAGGACCGGCCAGTTGAACGACATTCGCGTACTCGACAATTTCCTCGGCGACGCGCGCCGCCAGCGCGTCTGGGAGTATCTCGACCAGCCGGGCTGGGCGCACGGCGCCTATTCCTCGGGCGCGCCCGATGCGCCGCGCTATTTCTACAAGCATTTCGCCGGCTATCAGAAGAGCGCGCAGGAGGATCGCGATCCCAATGCGATCGGCAACGAACTCCAGGCCGCAGCCCCGCTGATCGCCGAGGTGTGGGACATGCTGCTGCAAAAGCCGCTGCGCGCCCAGCGCCTGTCGCGCTGCTATGCCAACCGCATGCCGGCGGGGGTGGGCGGCGGCGTGCATCTCGATTCGGACTGCAAGGACCACCTCACCGCGATCTACTATCCGCAAGGAGAGTGGAACGCCGACCAGGGTGGCGAGACGCTGTTCTTCAATCGCAGCGGCAGCGAAGTGGTGAAGGCCGTGGTGCCCAAGCCCGACCGGCTGGTGATCTTCCCCGGCACCATCCCGCACGCCGCGCGGCCGATCTACGCCGTTGCTCCCGAGGCGGCGCGGATCACGCTGATGTTCAAGACGCTGGGCCGCCGCGCCTGACCTCACCCGCGTCCGCTCGACGACCGCGCCAATTTCTGTAGAAGCGGTCGTGCACGGGGAGGGACGGGATGACGGAGAAGCCTTGCGCGCCCAGCGCGCGCGAAATGCGGATGGTGATCGGCGCGTCGTCGCTGGGCACCGTGTTCGAATGGTATGATTTCTTCATCTGGGGCACGCTGACCGCGACCGGTATCCTCGGCCGCACCTTCTTCCCCTCGGACAACGAGAATCTCGCGACCCTGCTCTCCTGGGCGACCTTCGCGATTGGCTTCGGCTTCCGCCCGCTCGGCGCCGTGGTGTTCGGCTATCTCGGCGACAAGATGGGGCGCAAATATACCTTCCTCGTCACCATCACGGTGATGGGGCTGGCCACCGCGGGCATCGGGCTGATCCCCGGCTATCGCGAGATCGGGGCGACCGCGCCGATCGTCATCCTGGTGCTGCGCGTGGCGCAGGGGCTGGCGCTGGGCGGCGAATATGGCGGCGCAGCGATCTTCGTCGCCGAACACTCGCCCGAGGGGCGCGCCGGCTTCCACACCAGCTTCATCCAGGCGAGCGTGGTCGGCGGCTTTATCCTCAGCCTCGCGGTGGTGCTGCTGGTCCGCCTCGGCGCTGCGAGCGTGTGGGAAAGCTGGGGCTGGCGGGTGCCGTTCCTGTTCTCGCTGGTGCTGCTCGCCATCTCGGTGTGGATGCGCGTCCGCCTCTCGGAAAGCCCGGTGTTCAAGGCGATGAAGGAGGCGGGCGAGACCGCGCGCAACCCGTTTGTCGAGAGCTTCACCTATCCCGGCAACAGGAAGCGGCTGCTCGTCGCCTTGTTCGGCATCGCCGGCGGGCTGACCGTGGTGTGGTACACCGCGATGTTTTCGGTGCTCGCCTTCCTCTCCGGCCCCATGCGGCTGGACCAGACCGCAGCGCAGCTGATCACCGGGGCGGGCGCGGTGATCGGCGTCGGATTCTTCCTCTATTTCGGCAAGCTGTCGGACCGGGTCGGGCGCAAGCCGCCGATCGTCATCGGCTATGCGCTGACGCTGGTGCTGCTCTTCCCCTGCTTCTACGTGATCGGCAGCGCCGCCAACCCGGGGCTCGCCAAGGCGGCACGCCGCGAGCCGGTGATCGTCGCCGGGCCGCGCTGCGCCTATGATCCCTTCGCCACCACCCAGGGCGACGAATGCTGGCGGATGCTCGACCATCTCTCGCGGCTCGGGGTCAGCTATACCAAGGCCGAGGCGCCGACCGTGGTCGTCACCATCGGCGGCCAGGTGGTGGAGAAGAACGATCCCGCCTCGGTGGAGGCGGCGCTCAAGGAGGCCGGCTATCGCTTCGACCGGATCGTGCCCGCACCCATCGACATCGCGATGATCCTGGTGGCGATGACCGTGCTGATGGCGCTGTGCGGCGCCACCTATGGCCCGGTCGCGGCGCTGCTGAGCGAGATGTTCCCGACGCGCATCCGCTATTCTTCGATGTCGATTCCCTATCATATCGGCACCGGCTATTTCGGCGGCTTCCTGCCCTTCATCAGCCATTACATCGTCGCGCGCACCGGCAATCCCTATGCCGGGCTGTGGTACACCTTCGCGGTGGTGGCGATGGCGCTGGTGGTCACCGCCTTCGGCCTGCGCGAGACGGTGGCGCTTCGCGCGGTGCGGCGCTAACCGACGGGGGATGACCGACTCCCCCCTTCGCCTCCGCCTCGACGCCGCTGCCCTCACCGCCAACTGGAGCCTGCTCTCGCGCCTGAGCGGTGCTGCGGCGTGCGGCGCGGCGGTGAAGGCGAACGGCTACGGGCTGGGTGCGCGGGGAGTCGCCGCGCGGCTGGCGGCGGCGGGTTGCCGCGACTTCTTCGTCGCCACCTGGGCCGAGGCGCGGGCGCTCGCCGATCTCGGCGTGTCGATATCGGTCCTGCACGGCGTCCGCGCCGAGGACATGGCCGACCGTCCGGCCAATCTCCGCCCGGTGCTGGCGAGTCCCGAGCAGGTTCGCCGCTGGCGCGACGCGGGCGGGGGCGGCTGCGACGTGATGGTCGATACGGGCATGAACCGGCTCGGCGTTTCCGCGCAGCAGGTGGCGGACGGCCTGCTCGACGGGCTGGCGATCGACACGCTGATGAGCCACCTCGTTTCCGCCGACGAGGATGTGCCGCTCAACGCCCGCCAGCGCGATGTCTTCGCGGCGCTCGCCGGGCAGACGACGGCGCGGCGGATGAGCCTGGCGAACAGCTCGGGCATCGCGCTCGGGACTGACTATCATTTTGATCTCACCCGGCCCGGCATCGCGCTCTATGGCGGTCGCCAGCGCGGCGCGCACGACGGCATTGCCCAAGTGGTCACGCCCGAGGCGCAGATCCTCCAGCGCCGGCGCGTCGCCGCGGGGGAGACGATCGGCTACAACGCCACCTATACCGCGCCGCGCGACATGGAAGTCGCGATCCTCAACCTCGGCTATGCCGACGGCTATCTGCGCTGCTTCTCGAACAGGGGGCGTGCGCACGCCGGAGACGCGGTGCTGCCGGTGGTCGGCCGCGTCTCGATGGACCTCACCGCGATCTGCGTCGATGCCGCGCCGGGTCTTGCGGAGGGCGACTGGGTAGCGATGGACTATGCCCTGCCCGAGATGGCGGCGCTGAGCGGTCTGTCGCAATATGAGCTGCTGACCGGGCTCGGGGCGCGGTTCGATCGCATCTGGGCATAAAGAAAGGGCCGCCCCGCAGGGCGGCCCTCCACGCTTTGCCTGATCGCGCGATCAGAAGTTGGTCGTGACCGACAGCTGGAAGCGACGGCCGATCTGGTCGTAATAGTCCGCGAACTCATAGCCGAGACGGCCGACCGAGGTCTGGTCGAGGATGTTCGTCACGGTCGCCTGGATGCGGAAGTTCTGGTTCACCGAGGCACCAACGGCGACGCTCACGTCGTTCACCGGCGAATAGCGGTAATACGGATACTGCTCCGTGGTCGCCACCAGGCCGCTGACGAAGATGTTCGTCGCCGACTCGCGATACCACGCCACCTGGCCGAACACGTTCTTGTGATCGTAGCGGACGCGCGCGGTGGTCTTGAGCTTCGGCCGCGAGCGGCTGCCGGCGCTGGCCATCGTGTCGTCGAACTTGCCCGATGCCGAGCTGTCATAGGTGATCAGGTAATAGCCGTTCGCGTAGAGCGTCAGCTTGTCCGACCCGAAGTTCACCGAATAGTCGATCGAGCCGTTGATCGCCTTCACCTTGATCCCGCCCAGGTTCAGGAAGCCGGCGCGATAGCCGTTCTGGAGCTGGAAGTTGCTGTCGCGCGAGAATTGCGAGCAGGTGTTCAGGCCTACCGACGCCGTGGTGTCCGGATAGGTCGGGCTGTCATAGCAGGTCTGCAGGATCTGGGTGAGGCCCACCGGCACGATCGTATCGTCGACGCGCACGTCGAGATAGTCAGCCGAGAGGTTCAGGCCCCGGATCCAGCGCGGGCGCAGTGCCACACCGGCGATCCAGCTCGTGCCCTTTTCGGCGCGCAGGTTCGGTGCACCGGTATAGGTGCCCTGCAGGCCCGCACCCGCCGGGGCGTAGGTGGACAGGAAGGTGGTGGCCGAGGCGTTGTCCGTGGCGTTGCCGTTGGCGATCACCGCCGCGATGCAGTTCGCACGGCGATTCTTCGGGAACGAGCCGGAGTCGATGTTGGCCGGGCTGCAATAGTCGGTCGGCGTGCTGAACACCGGCTGGCCGCCGAGGAACAGTTCGACGATCGACGGCTGGCGCACCGACTTGGTGTAGTTGCCGCGGAAGGTGATGTCGCGGATCGGCGCCCACTGGCCACCCAGCGAGTAGATCGAGTTCCACTTGCCGCTGGCCTTCGGCGTGACCACCTCCCCTGCAAGGCTGCGATAGGTCTGCGCCTGGCCGTTCTGCTTGGTGAAGCGGCCGCCCGGGGTGAAGGTCAGGTCTCCCAGGAAGGGCAGGAACTCGCTGCTGGTGAGCGGCACCGAAAGCTCACCGCCGAACTCATAGGTCTTGGTGAACGCGTCGGTGTTCGCCGAAGGGGCCGAGCGCGAGCGACCGAGCCGGTTCAGCTCGTTGGTGCTGAACGCCAGATGCTCGCGGCGATATTCACCCGCGATGTTGAAGGCGAGTTCGCCTGCCGGCAGATCGAACAGTCCACCGCCGAAATTGGCGTTGAGATAGGTCTGCTCGGAAAGATTGCGGAACAGATTGGGGCTGGTCACATAATCCTTCGATTCCTGCGACATCTGGTTGTAGCCGAACGGATTGAGCGGCTTGCAGCTGTTGATCATGTCCTGCGTGATCGTCGGCGTGACGAGCACTTCGGTCGGCAGGCCGTCGCTGCCGGCCACGCGGGTGATGTTCTCCGCGGTGCCGATCGGCGTCTTGCCCAGATACTGATTGGGGAAGATCTGCGCGCGGCACATGATCTTGCCGTTCGCCGCGCCGCCGGTCGCCAGGCCCTGGTCCACCGCGTCCAGCGCCAGCTGGTACTCGACGTCGGCAATGCCGTAGCTGCGGGTGTTCTGCTTCGAATTGCCGTAGGTGCCCGAGACTTCCGCGTTCCAAGCCTTGCCCAGCAGCTCGAACTTGGCCTTCAGGCCGGCCGAGATGCGATAGGTTTCCTGGCGGTTGGTGTACGGGTTGGCGCCGAAGATGTCCTGGTTCTGGCGGGTGACCAGGAAGTTGCCGCGGTTGGTCGCCGTCGGGTTGATGCCGACCGAGTCGAGCACCGCGCGGTTCGCCTCCGACAGGAACGGGTTGTTGTAGTTCACCATCAGCGCCGCATTTTCCTGGGTGTTGGTCAGGAAGTTCTGCGCGCCGGAGATGTTGCCGAGCGACCGGTTGAGAACATTGGCATACATGTTCTCGGTCCAGAAGGTCAGCGAATCGCTGATCTTGTAGTTGGCGTTGCCGTTGAAAACGTAGCGGTCCTGCTGGGTGCGCAGCACCGTGTTCTCCAGGCTGCGGCGGAAGCCGCCATTGCCGCCCGCCGCCGAGCCGATGGTGATCGGCATGGCGCCGCTGATCGGGCCGGAGAAGGTGTAGGGACGCAGCACGCCGGCGTCGGTAAACTCCAGCGGCACCGCGACGTAGGGCAGCACCTGGTTCACCGGTACCTTCACGGTGGTGCCGTTGACCTTGACGTCGACCAGCGAGGTGTCGGTGTTGGCGACGCGCGGCACGTCCGGCGCGAAGGTGCCGAGGAAGTAGTTGAGGTTGACGTTCGGGTTGGCCGACAGGAACTCGCGCGCGGTGAAGCGGTTCGCCTGCAGCAGGTTTGCGGCGAGCAGGGCCTGCTGGGCCTGCGTGGAGCCGCTCGGCGCGGTCACGCCATAGGCTGCGAGCACCTGTGGCGCGATCGCGGTCGAGACCGTGCTCGGCGCGAAGGTTGCGAACGGCACGTTGCTGATCGCGGTGGTGCGGCCGTTCAGGCCGTTGCCGGACAGGTTGCCGATGGTGGTGCCGTTATTGTAGCTCAGCCCGACGCCCGGCGTCCCCGGGATCGCCTGCGCGCTGGTGACCCAATAGCCGTTGTTGTTGGTGCTGATCGTCGTACGCGCGCCCGAGGCGTTGGTCGCGTTGATTGCGAAGCCGACGGGCGCGAGGCCGTTCGCGAAGGTGATGTAGTTGCTGGTCCGCAGCGTCGCGCCGGAGCCCGAGGTGATCGGGGCGTAGGGCGTGTGGAAGTTGGTGCTGTTGACGCTCAGCACCGTGCCCGGGTTGCTCAGCGTCTGGGTGACCAGGCCGAAGCCGAACAGCGTCGAAGGCTGGCCATCGTCTGATGCGCGCAGAAAGGCGCCGTTGTTGGCGCCCGTCACGTCGATGATCGAGGTGCCGGTGAACGCCGGATTGCGCACGCCGCCGTTGAACGGGTTGGTGTAGCTGCCCGGGCGAACATTGCGGAAGTTGCGTGCGACCGCCTGCAGGCCGTCGTTGCGGCTATACTCGCCGGAGATCGTGACGTTGGCGCGATCGTCCAGGAAGTTCCAGCCGGCGACGCCGCTGAGCTGGTACTGGGGCGCATCGCCGCGCGTCGACATGCCGCCGCGTGCGTTGAGGCGATAGCCCTGGAAGTCGGTCTTGAGGATGTAGTTGACCACGCCGGCGATCGCGTCCGCGCCGTAGACGGCCGAACCGCCCGCGGTGACGATGTCGATCCGGTCAACGAGCGACGACGGGATGGCGTTCACGTCCACCTGGCTGCCGGTCTCATTGCCGGCGACGAACAGCGACGCCGAGTTGCCCGAGACGAAGCGGCGGCCGTTGACCAGCGTCAGCGTGCGTGCGGTGCCGAGGTCGAGCAGGTCGACGAACGCGGCGCCCAGGCTGGCGGTCTGGCCGCCATTGTTGCCGTTGAGCGGGCTCGCGCCGCCGCCGACCAGCGGAATGTCTTGCAGCGCTTCGAGCACGTTGGTGAAGCCGCGCGTGTCGATCGTGTCGGCGCGGATCTGCACGCCGGGCAGCGCGCCTTCATATTCGGGGCGCGCGATGCGCGAGCCGGTGACGACGATCGTCTGCTGGTCCTCGGCGGGGACGGCAACGCGGTCGTTGGGTTGCGTGCTCGTGGCGGTCTGCGCCGCATCCGTAGCGGCAGTCTGCGCGAAACCGGCGACCGGCGAGAACAGGGAGATGCTGGCGAGCGCGGACGCTCCCAGCCAACGGGAATGTTTCATTATTTTGCCCCCAGGCGGGATGCCTGAAGTTCCGAATTGAGGCCAAGACGCAGCAAAATTACAATAGGGCCGCGCGCCCATGGCAATGATTGGGACCAACTGTAGCAATCATGTTACATGTCTTGCAACTTTGTTTCCGCGCATGGGTGGCTTGGGCAATAATCGTAGCCTCTTGCAGGCATGCGCAGCTGCATGCACGCGCAGCAGCCATCGCGCACAACGAAAATGGGCCGGAGACTGCGCCCCGGCCCATCGCAACTAGCTGGTAAGCTTGGGGATCAGTCGCGCTCGACGCACATCGCGATGCCCATGCCACCGCCGATGCACAAGGTCGCGAGGCCCTTCTTGGCGTCGCGCTTGCCCATTTCGTGGAGCAGCGTGGTCAGGATGCGCGCGCCCGAGGCGCCGATCGGATGGCCGATCGCGATCGCGCCGCCGTTGACGTTCACCTTGTCGGCATCCCAGCCGAGTTCCTTGCCGACCGACAGCACCTGCGCAGCGAACGCCTCGTTCGCCTCGATCAGGTCGAGGTGGCCGATCGTCCAGCCGGCCTTCTCCAGCGCCTTACGGCTCGCGGTGACCGGGCCGATGCCCATGATCGACGGGTCGACGCCGGTGCTCGCCCAGCTGCGGATGGTGGCGAGGATCGGCGCGCCGCGCTTCTCGGCTTCCTCGCGGCTCATCAGCACCAGCGCCGCGGCGCCGTCGTTGAGGCCCGAGGCATTGGCGGCGGTGACGGTGCCGTCCTTCTTGAACGCGGGGCGCAGGCCGGCGACGCTGTCCACCGTCGCGCCGGCGCGGATATATTCGTCGTCGGCGACGATCGTCTCGCCCTTGCGGGTCTTGACGGTGACCGGCGCGATCTCGTCCTTGAAGCGGCCGTTGGCACGCGCCTTCTCGGCGAGGTTCTGCGAGCGTACCGCGAACTCGTCCTGCTCGCCGCGCGTCACCTGATATTGCTCGGCGAGATTCTCGGCGGTGATGCCCATGTGATAGCCGTTGAACACGTCGGTCAGGCCGTCCTTGATCATCGTGTCGACCAGGCTCAGGTCGCCCATCTTGGTGCCCGGGCGCAGCGACTGCGCATGGGTGCTCATCGACATCGATTCCTGGCCGCCCGCGACGATGATCGACGCGTCGCCGTTGCGGATCGACTGGAAGCCGAGCGCCACCGCGCGCAGGCCCGAGCCGCAGACCTGCTGCACGCTCCATGCCGGCACTTCCTTGGGCACGCCGGCGTGCATCGATGCCTGGCGGGCGGGGTTCTGGCCCTGCGCGGCGGTGAGCACCTGGCCGAGAATGACTTCGGAGACTTCCTCGCCCTTCACGCCCGATTCGGCGAGGGCTGCCTCGATCGCGACGCGGCCAAGCTCGTGCGCGGGGGTGGCGGCGAAGGCACCGAGAAAGCTGCCCACCGGGGTACGCTTGGCGGCAGTGATCACGACGTCGGTCATGCTGGTCTCCTGGGGTGTGTTTGCTCGCTATCTAGTGCGGGGAAGCGCGGTTAACCAGTCGGCAAGCGGCTCCCACACGGCCTTTCGCGCGCGACCGCCGACGATCATGCCGACATGGCCCAGCGTCATCTCGCGCACCTCGCCCAGCCGCGCGGCGCTGGCGGCGGGGACGATGCGATCGGTGGTGGAAACGAGCGAGAGCATCGGCAGGTCGAGCGTCTCGGGGCGCACCACCGTGCCCGCCACCTGCCAGCGGCCGCACCCGGGCAGGTCTGCCGAGAGGAAGTCGTCGAACAGCTGGCGCCCGGTGCCGAAGCTGAGCGGCGCGCCGGCATTGGCCCAGTCCTCCAGCGCGACGAAGGCGCGCGCCTCGGGATTGCGCGGGTGCAGCCGCCCGAAGCGCTCGTACTTCAGGATCGTGCGGCGGGGATCCAGCTGCCAGAATCCCGCCTGCAATACTTCCATCGGCACCAGGCCGAGTCGTTCGCAGGTGGGATAGGCCTGGTCCCATAGCGCGGCGAAGCCCTCCAGCGCGGAACCATAGCCGGCGAAGTGCCAGGGGGCGGCGATCGTCACCAGTCCGGCGGTCTCGATCGCCGTGGCCGCCGCGATCGCCATCGTGCCGCCCAGGCAATAGCCCGCGAGCACCGGCGGGCGGCGCAGCTGGCGCAGCAAGGGCAGCAGCAATTGCTCGACATGGCCGTTGACGTCGAGCGCAGCCTCATCGGGCGTCGGGCTGCCCCAATCGACCAGCAGCGGCCGCACGCCCTGACGCGACAGCCAGCGCAGCAGCGAATTGCCGCGCGCCAGATCGAGCACCAGCGGTGGATTGATCAGCGACGGCACGAACACCACGGGCCGGCCATGCCCGCCATAATCGCGCAGCACGGCGCGGCCGGCGCGCGCGATCATGGGCTTTTCTGGACGCGGGGCGGGGCGAGGCGCCTGCTGATAGGCGGCAAGACCTGCCAGTGCGGCTGCCCGCCTTTCCGGCGATGCTGCCGTTTCGTTGCGCAGCAATGCGAGAAAAAGCGGCAATGGGCGCGGTCCGTGTTGCGGCGCGTCAGAAACTGTAGTTAGGTGCGCATCTGTCACGCGCGGGGTTCCCCATGAAGAAAGCTGCACCTGGAAGCGGTCCGGTCATTATCAAGAAATACGCGAACCGCCGGCTCTACAATACCGAGACTTCGTCCTACATCACGCTCGAGCATCTCGCAGCGATGACGCGCGAAGGCCGCGACTTCAAGGTCGTCGACGCCAAGACCGAGGAGGACATCACCCACAACGTCCTCACCCAGATCATCATGGAAGAGGAAGCCCGCGGCCAGACGATGCTGCCGGTGAACTTCCTGCGCCAGCTGATCGCGCTCTACGGCGATTCGATGCAGGCGATGGTGCCGGGCTATCTGGAAGCGTCGATGGACAGCTTCCGCCGCAACCAGGAACAGTTCAAGTCGGCGGTCGAGGGCGCCTTCGCCAACTCGCCCTTTGCGGAGATCGCCAAGCGCAACATGGCGATGTTCGAAGCGGCGGCGAGCGCCTTCCAGCCAGGCGGCGCGGCGAACCCGACGCCGGGCGCCGCGCCTGCGGCTGCACCGGTGGCGCCCGAGGCGAGCAGCGACGGCGACGTCTCGGCGCTGAAGGCCGAACTCGCCCGGTTGCAGGAAAAGATCGAGAAGCTGGGGAAGTAACATCCTGCGGCGATGAAAGCCGCATCCTCCCCCTGGCGGGGGAGGATACGCTTTCCGGATTCCCGCTTACGGCTTGCGGAACTTGAGCGTCATGCGGTCGCTCTCGCCGATCGCGGCATATTTGGCGCGGTCCTGGTCCTTGAGCGCGTAGCTGGGGGGCAGCGTCCACACGCCGTTCGGCCAGTCGGCGGTGTCGGCCTTGTTGGCGTTGACTTCGGACGCACCGACGAACTTGAAGCCCGCCGCCTCGGCGAGTCGGCGTACGGTCGAGACCTTGATATAGCCGCTCTTGGTCTCGCGCTCGGTGCTCGCGCTCTCCGGCAGGCGATGGTCCTCGATGCCGAGCGTGCCGCCCTTCTTGAGCATGGCGTACATCTGCTTGAACGCCTCGGGCGAATAATCCTGGCCGCTCTGCTGATAGCCCATCCGCCAGTTATGGACGTTGCGGAAGGTGAGGACGACGTCCGCCGTGCCGTCCGGCACCTTGGCCTGGCCCGCGGCCGCGGGGAAGCTGACCACCCGAATCGGGCCGTACAGCGCGGCATCCTTGGCCTTCAGCGCCTCGATGCCCTTGGCATTGCCGCTCGGCACCGCCGCATAGAGCGTGCCCTTGCCCCTGGTCAGCGGCGCGAGAATCTCGGTGTACCAGCCGCCGCTCGGCCAGATCTCGACCACCGTGTCGCCGGGCTTCACCCCGAAAAAGGCCAGCGTGTCGGCGGGGTGGCGATATTTGTCGCGCACGGTATTGGCGGGGGTACGGCTGGGTGCCGCGACCGCGCTGTCGATCGCCTGGCGCAGCGAGGCGGGTTGCTGCGCAGCAACGCTGGCGACGGCGGCGAGGGTGGTGACGGCGGCGACGGCGATAAGATGATGGCGCATTGGCGATGGCTCCCTGCTATCCGGGCGCGACTGTGACGCAACAGGATGACGATGCAACTAGAATTCTGGATGGCGGCGGGGGTTGCACTGCTGATCGCGATCGTCGCCGGGGTGGCCGAGCATCGCCGCCGCAAGCGGCGCAACCTCGAGCAGGTCGGCTGGGTGCCGTGGATGGCGATCCAGATGGCGGGGCTGTTCGCGGCGCTGTTGCTGGTCAGCGTGGCGCTGCACGCGGGATGATGCTTCTATCTCCCCTCCCGCTTGCGGGAGGGGCAGGGGGAGGGT
>JAPJRE010000184.1 GCA_030824725.1 Sphingomonas sp. | reverse complement strand
CCTTGGGCTCGCGGTCCCAATAGCGCTGCTTGGCCGCCTCGACGAAGCCGGCGAGATCGGCAACCCCCTCGTCCGCTTCCACGCCGGCCTTATCGAGCAGCGGCTGGGCGGCGGCATTGGCACCGATCGCCTTGAGATGGCCGAACGCATCCATCACCCACTGGACGGCGGCGCCTTCCTTGACGAGCTTGGCAGCTGCCTCGTCCGACAGGATCACCGCGCAGGCATCGACCGTCACCGAGGGCTGGCCGAACAGCTGCGCATCGGCGGCGATCTTCGAGCCGTCGGAGAGCGGCACCGCGCCGACCTTGGGGGCGATCGTAATCGCGTTGCCGCCGGCCGCCTCGATCGCGTTCTTGAGCGTCGTGAGGTCGCCGGCATCGGTGCCGTCGGCAATCAGGATGCCGACGGTCTTGCCTTCCAGCGTGTGCAGCTCGCGCGGGCCGCGGATGATGCGGAGCGCTGGCGACGGCTCCATGTCGAGCACCGGCGCTGCCGTGGGCGCGGCCTCGGGCAGGTCCATCGCCAGGCCGTCGGCGACCCGCTCGGCCAGCGTCTCGTCGACGTTGCGCAGGTTCGCCATCACCTGCACGCGGATATGCTCGAGGCTGACCTTGGACAGCTCGAACACCAGCGCCGAAGCGATATGCGCCTGCTCGGCCGGATCCATCGAGCGGAAGAACAGCCGCGCCTGGCTATAGTGATCGGCGAAGCTCTCGGGCCGGATGCGGAGCTTCTGGCCCTGCTCCTCGGACGGGAAGGTCTTGTAGCCCTTCTCCGGATCCTCGCGCGCGCCACCTTCCTCGCCCGCCTTGGCGAGGCTGTTGGGCTCGTAATTGGCGCGGCCCTTGGGCACCGCCATCTGCATGTGCCCGTCGCGCTGCTGGTTCAGGAACGGGCAGCCCGCCGCCGCCGCGCGGCCCTTTGCGGCGTTGATCGGCAGCTGGTGGAAATTGACCGAGCCCAGCCGCGACAACTGGGTGTCGGTATAGCTGAACAGCCGGCCCTGGAGCAGCGGGTCGTTGCTGAAGCCGATGCCGGGGACGACATGGCTGGGAACGAACGCCGCCTGCTCGGTCTCGGCGAAGAAATTGTCGGGATAGCGATCGAGCACCATTCGCCCGACGATCCGCACCGGCAACACTTCCTCGGGGATCAGCTTGGTCGCGTCGAGCACGTCATAGGGCTGGGCGTTGGCGAAGTCCTCGTCGAACAGCTGCACGCCGAGTTCCCATTCCGGATAGTCGCCGCGATCGATCCGCTCGAACAGGTCGCGGCGCTGGAAATCGGGATCGGCACCGGCGATCTTCACCGTCTCGTCCCAGATCGTCGAGGCGAGGCCCGCCTTGGGCTTCCAGTGGAACTTGACGAAGGTGCTCTTGCCCTCGGCATTGATGAACCGGAACGTATGAACCCCGAAACCCTCCATCGTCGCGAAGCTGCGCGGCAGCGTGCGGTCGGACATCGCCCACATGATCATGTGCGTCGATTCGGGCATCAGGCTGATGAAGTCCCAGAAGGTGTCGTGCGCGGTCGCCGCCTGGGGATAGCCGCGATCGGCTTCCATCTTGGCGGCGTGGATCAGGTCGGGGAACTTGATCGCGTCCTGGATGAAGAAGACCGGGATGTTGTTACCAACCAGATCCCAATTGCCCTCGCGGGTGTAGAACTTGACCGCGAAGCCGCGGACATCGCGCGGGGTATCGATCGAACCCGCGCCGCCGGCAACGGTGGAGAAGCGGACAAACACCTCGGTGCGCTGGCCCTTCTTCTGGAACAGATCCGCGATCGTCACGTCGGCGAGGCTGTCGGTCACCTCGAAATAGCCGTGGGCGGCCGAACCGCGGGCGTGGACGATGCGCTCTGGGATGCGCTCGTGATCGAAATGGTTCATCTTCTCGCGGAAGATTTCATCCTCGATCAGTACCGGGCCGCGCGCGCCCGCCTTCAGCTGGTTCTGGTTGTCGCTGATCGGCGTGCCGTGATTGGTGGTGAGCACCGGGTGCTCGGCATCGGTCACCTGGTGGGTTTCGCCACCGGCTGGGGCGTTGCGTTCGATATGGTCGGTCATGGGGAGTCCTCGCAAAGCGTGCGAAGGTCCAACGAACCGTGGGTCAGGCAGTTGCGCCAGGTTTGTGATCTATGTCGATTTCGGTCGCGGGCGGCGGGCTGGCCGTCGCGGCGGCAATCAGCGCGTGTAATGCCGGTTCGTCGCCGCAAGAGACTGCACCCAGACAGACATAGCGACCGCGCCGCCCCTCGCCCCGCAGTAATCCCGCCGGGTCGGGCAACCGGGCCCCTTCGGCAAAGTGGAGCAGCAGGTTGAGCGGATCGACGACCAGCCGCAGTACCGCTGCGCCGCCACCCGACGACGTGTAGAGAAACGTCCGCCCCGCGCAACGTGCCGCTTCCCGCTCCACCGCCTCGGGCCATGCCGATCGCAGCAAGACCCGGGCAGCAGCGAGGCAGGCGGCGAGGTCCATCGGGGACGCAGCTTCGCACGTCCCGGCAGGTCTCGCCGCTGCGGAGGTCACCCGATCAGATATCGTCGTCGGGCTCCGGACCCGCCATCAGGCCCTCGGCGACCTGCTCCGTACGGCCGCGGATCGCGGCTTCCAGCCGGTTGCAGACCTCCGGGTTCTCGCGCAGGAAGTTCTTCGAATTCTCGCGGCCCTGGCCGATGCGGATGCTGTCATAGCTGAACCAGGCACCCGACTTCTCGACCAAGCCCGCCTTCACGCCAAGATCGAGGATCTCGCCGATCTTCGAGATGCCCTCGCCGTACATGATATCGAATTCGACCTGCTTGAACGGCGGCGCGACCTTGTTCTTCACCACCTTGACGCGCGTCGCATTGCCGATGATTTCGTCGCGATCCTTGATCTGGCCGGTGCGGCGGATGTCGAGGCGGACCGAGGCGTAGAATTTCAGCGCGTTGCCGCCCGTCGTCGTCTCCGGGTTGCCGTACATCACGCCGATCTTCATGCGCAGCTGGTTGATGAAGATCACCATGCAGCGCGAGCGGCTGATCGAGCCGGTGAGCTTGCGCAGGCTCTGCGACATCAGACGCGCCTGGAGGCCGACATGGCTGTCGCCCATCTCGCCCTCGATTTCGGCGCGCGGCACCAGCGCGGCCACCGAGTCGACCACCAGCACGTCGATCGCGTTCGAGCGGACCAGCGTATCGGTGATCTCCAGCGCCTGCTCGCCGGTATCGGGCTGCGAGACGATCAGCTCGTCGATGTTGACGCCCAGCTTCTTGGCATAGACCGGGTCCAGCGCATGCTCGGCGTCGACGAAGGCCGCCACGCCGCCATTCTTCTGCGCCTCGGCGATCACGTGCAGCGCCAGCGTCGTCTTGCCCGAGCTTTCCGGACCATAGACTTCGATCACGCGGCCGCGCGGAAGGCCGCCGACGCCGAGCGCGATGTCGAGCCCGAGCGAGCCGGTGGAGATCGCCTCGACCTGCATCGTCTCTTTCGAGCCCAGCCGCATGGCCGAGCCCTTGCCGAAGGCGCGGTCGATCTGCGCGAGGGCGGCGTCGAGCGCCTTCTGCTTGTCCGTGGGATTGGCCATATTGCCGTCGATCACCTTGAGAGATGCTGCCATTGGGAAGCCCCGTCGCTAGAGGGTTTGCACGCCGCGTTCAACACTGTTGGGAATTATGTATCACCTTTGTTCTCTTGGAACAAGAGTGGAACGCGTCGGAAAATTTGCAGCTATGCGCCGGGCTGGCTAGCGATGCGCGATGACCATGATCGTCGGCCATGTTTCCGCCCTTGCCCGCTTTCCGGTGAAGTCCATGGCGGGCGAGGCGCTGCCGATCGCGGAGCTGGACTGGCAGGGCATCGAGGGCGACCGCCAGTACGCCTTCGTCCGCGCGCAAAATGGCACGCGATTTCCGTGGCTTACCGCGCGCGAAGTGCCGGGCATGGTACTCCACCGGGCGCGCTTCGCCGATCCGTCGGCCCCCAAGACCTGCGCAATTGCAATCGACACGCCCGACGGCGGCAGCCGCTCGCTCCACGATGCCGGCTTGCACGCGCATCTGGCGGAAGCGGCGCGCGAGCCGGTGTCGCTGATCCAGGTGGCGCGCGGCGTCTATGACTCGATGCCGGTGTCGCTCCAGACCAGCGCCGGCCACCGCGCGCTGGAGACCGCGCATGGCGGCCGGATCGATCCGCGCCGCTTCCGCATCAACGTGACGATCGAAAGCGAGTTGCGGCCCGAGCAATGGCAGGGCCTGCGCCTCGCCTTCGGGGACCCGAGCGAGGACGGCGCGATCGTGCAATGCGCCGATCCGATCCAGCGCTGCGTGCTGATCACCATCGATCCGGACACCGGCGCCAAGGACCCGACGATCCTGCGCACCGTCGCCCAGCGCTTCGCCGCCTGCTACGGGCTCTACTCGGCACCTGCACGCCCCGGGCTGATCCGTGTCGGCGATCCGGTTCGGGTGGTGGGATAGAATTTCAGGCCGTCATCCCGGCGGAAGCCGGGATCCAGACGCCACTCGAGTTCGGCAAGGGCCGCAACGGAGGCGCCAATGGATTCCGGCTTTCGCCGGCATGACGAACGGGGAGAGGCGGCCGATGCCCCCCCCTCCCCCATCCGTTACTTCGCCGCCTTGCCGGTCCACTGGTCCATCCAGCCGAGCACCTCGCCATACCATTGCAGCGAGTTCTTGGGCTTGAGCACCCAGTGGTTCTCGTCCGGGAAGACGAGCAGCTTGGACGGGATCTCGCGCCGCTGGAGCGCGGTGAAGGCGGCCAGCCCCTGGGTATAGGGGATGCGGAAGTCCTTCTCGCTGGTGATCACCAGCTGCGGGGTCTTCCAGGCGCTGACATGGTTGACCGGGTTCCAGCGCTCGAACGCGGCGGGGTCCTCGAAATAGGCCTTGCCGCCATGTTCCCACTCGTCGAACCACAGCTCCTCGGTCTCATAGGCCATGGCGCGCGCGTCGAACACGCCGTCATGCTGGACGATGCACTTGAAACGATCGGGCCACTGGCCCTCGATCCAGTTCATCATATAGCCGCCATAAGAGGCGCCGAGCGCGCAGGCCTTGTCGCCGTCGAGAAAGGCGAAGCGATCGGTCGCCGCGCGCAGGCCCTTCTTCAGGTCCTCGAGCGGCGCGCCGCCCCAATTGTTGCGGATCGCATCGGTGAAGGCCTGGCCATAGCCGGTCGAGCCGTGGAAATCGACCGCGACCACCGCATAGCCGGCACCCGCGAACACCGCCGGGTTCCAGCGGTACGACCAGCTATTGCCCATGCTGCCCTGCGGCCCGCCATGGACGATGAACGCGATCGGCGCCTTCGCCCCCGCCACCAGCCCCGCCGGCTTGGCGACATAGCCCCAGACGGTGTCGCCATTGGCGCCGTTGAAGCTGTAGCGGGTCACCTCGGGCATCGCGATGTCGGCCAGCTTCTCGGCATTTACCGCCGTCAGCCGCGTGCTCTTCTTGCCCTTGAGCCAGTAGAAATCGTCGGGCGCGGTAAGGCTGTTCATCGCATAGACGAGCCCGCCTTTGGTCGGCACCACGGCGGAGACGCTGCCCTTCTCGGTCAGCCGCTCGACCTTGCCCGCCAGCGACACGGCGAAGACCGGCTCTTCCTGCACGTCCTGCGCGGTGACGTAGATCGTCTTGGAATCCGCCCCCCAGGCGATCGAGGCGACCGAGCGATCCCAATGGGCGGTCAGCGCGCGCACGTCGCCCGTCGCGAGGTTGCGGAGCATCAGCACCTGGCGATCGGCCTCATAGCCCGGCCGCGCCATCGCGAACCAGGCGAGCCATTTCCCGTCGGGCGACGGCGTCGGCAGATTGTCCATGCCGCCATTGGCCTTGGTGAGGTTCACCGGGGCCGAGGAACCGTCCGCGGGCGCGGCGAAGATGTCGAGATTGGTCGAGAGCGACTCGATCCGGCCCGCCTCGCGCAGCGCGAAATAGATGGTCTTGCCGTCGGCGCTCCAGGCGACTTCCTCGCCGCCGCCCGAGGGCTTGGAGGGCGTGTCGCCGACCAGCCCGCCTTCGATCGCGACGCCGTCGCCGGTCGCGCCCTGCGGCCCGAACGTCAGCACGAACAGCTGCGAGCGAGTGCCGTCCGCCCAAGTATCCCAGTGGCGGACGAACAGCTGCTGGTAGACGCGGCCCGAGCCGGCGTTCGCGTCCTTCTTCTCCATCGCCGGCGTGATCGTCGGCGCGCCCGGCTTGCGATCGGCCCAGACGAGCAGCTTCGACCCATCCGGCGAGACCTTGAAGCCGCTGAAGCCGCCCTGGATATGGGTCAGCTGGGTTGGCGTGCCACCGGTGACAGACACGCCCCACACCGCATCCTCGCCGCCCTTGTCCGACTGGAACCACACGGTCTTTCCATCGGCCGAGAATTGCGGCGCGGTTTCGTTGACCAGCGGCTCGGCGACCAGCTTCTCGGGCTTGGCACTCTTGGCGGTCAGGTCGAGCCGCCACAGGTCGTAGCGGCCCTTGTTGGCGGCGAGATCGGTCTCGCGCTGCTGCCAGACGAGCCAATGGCCGTCGGGCGACACGGCGGGCGCCCCCACGCGGGAGAGGCCGACAACGTCCTGGATGGTGAGGTCTCGCGCCGAGGCGGGTGCGGCGATGACGGCGAGCGCGACGCTCGCGACGAGGAACTGCTTCATACGCCTGACGATAGCCGCAAGGTAACGCCCGATACAATCGGACGTTTTGCGCTCAGCGGCTGCCGGTGATCCGGGCGATTTCGCGTGCGACGATCTGCTCGACCAGCTGGGGCAGGTTTTCGTCGAGCCACTCGCGCAGCATCGGCTTGAGCATCTCGCGCACCAGCCCCTCGAGCGTGTCCGAACCCGCCACCTGCGGCTTCACGACCAATCGCGAGAGCGCCTCCAGCTTCTCGCGGCTCGCCTCGGCGACGCGATCGGACAGGATCGGATCGGCCGGCGCGCGCACGGACGCCGACGTGCCGGCAAGCGGCTCGCGCAGTTCGAGCACGTCGTCCCGCGGACCTTCGACGAGGGGCGCATCGGCAGCTTCATCCTCGGGCTCGAGCTCCGGCACTGCACGCAACGGGCGGCTGCGGGCGAACGCGCCGGGCTCATCATCGGCGATGATCCGTTTGATCGATGCGAGGATCTCCTCCATCGACGGCTCGCTGCTGGCAGTCCCCATCGCGTCCATCCTGGCGTTCGAGTACGAGCGCCCTCAATCAGGGATTGGGGCGGGTGCTGTCAACCGAGCGCTGGAGAGTCGGGTCGAGCGGCGCGCCGATGACCTCGGCGCCCTGCGCCGGGGTGGACCGGGTGCTGTTCGCCACCGGCTGGGGCGTCTTGTCGTCGCGCCAGTCGTTGATGCGGTTACGCACGCGCGCGTAGTTCACGCTCGGATCGTAGAGAAGCCGGCTGTCGAAGTTCAGGTCCTTGGCCTGCGCACGGCCCATCGCCGCCAGCAGGCTGAACCCGGCGACATAGGCATCGCGCTCCGCCGTGACATACTGAACCTGCGAATTGAGCAGTTCCTGCTCGGCGTTCAGGATGTCGAGGATGGTGCGGGTGCCGACGCTGTTCTCCGCGCGGACGCCTTCGAGGCTGAGCTGGTTGGCCTGCACTGCGGTGCGCGATGATTCGATCACGCGCAGCGCCGCCTGGTAGCTGGCATAGGCGGAGCGCGCCTGCGCGATCACGCCGCGTTCGGTGAGCGTCACCTGCTCGATTGCGGCGCCCTCGCGCGCCTGCGCCTGGCGAACCTGCGCGGCCGGACGCCCGCCCTGGAACAGCGGCAAGCTCACCTGCACGCCCAGCGTAGCCGTGGTTGCCGTGGGCGTGAGGCCCGCCCGGCGGCCGATGTCGCCC
>JAPJRE010000183.1 GCA_030824725.1 Sphingomonas sp. | reverse complement strand
TGGCGATGGGGTGGAGCGACGTCGGCAGCTGGGATGCGCTGCACGCGATCAGCAATCCCGATGCCGGCGGCAACGTGGTGCGCGGCGACGTCGTCGCGATCGAGGCTTCGAATTGCCTGGTGCAGAGCGAGCCGGGCAAGCGGGTCGCGCTGGTCGGCGTGCAGGACCTGATCGTCGTGGCATCCGGCGGCGACGTGCTGGTGCTGCCGCGCGGACGCAGCCAGGACGTGAAGAAGCTGATCGAGGCGATGGCCGGCTGACGGCGTCCGCCACGACCCGCTTCCAGACGCAAGTCCTTAGAAAACAAAAAGACCTGGCCATGAAAAAGAGCGAACTCTTCCAGATGCGGGTAACGCTGGACTGGCTCGCGCAGATCGATGCCTGGCGCAGCCAGCAGCCCGATCTGCCTGCCCGCGCCGTCGCCATCCGCCGCCTGATCGAGAAGGCGCTCGATCAGCGCACCCCGTCCAAACCCGAATAGCGGCATCGCCGGGCACGGCCGCGTGCGCTGGCCCCGAGCCAGTCTGGGAGGGCGCTCGGGCAGGATCGCCCTCGCGCCCCCCGGCTCAGCACTGCCGGTCGACAAACGCCTTGAAGTCCGCCTCGAAGCGCGCGCGGGAAAAGCCGCTCGCATGCGCGCGGATCGCCTTAGGCTCGAATCGGGCCGACTCCGCTTCGAACCGCAGGATCGCATCGCACAGGCCGTCCGCACTCTGTTCGTCGAACAGGATCCCGCTCGTGCCGTCGACCACGGTGTCGAGCGCGCCGCCCCGCGCGAACGCCAGCACCGGCCGCCCGCTCGCCATCGCTTCCACCGGCGCGATGCCGAAATCTTCCTCGCCCGGCATCAGGAAGGCCCGTGCCTTGGCGTAATAGTCCTTCAGCTCGGCAAAGCTGCATTGTCCGACGAACAGGGTGTTCCTGCCCGCGCGGCGCTTCAGGCTGTCGGTATCCGGGCCGGTGCCGGTGATGACGAGGCGCCGGCCCAGCCGCTCGCACGCATCGATCGCAAGGTCGATCCGCTTGTAGCCGACATGCCGGCCGGTGATCAGGTAATAGTCCTCCACCGCGTCGGCGAGATGGAATTCGTCGACGTCGACCGGCGGCGCGATGACCGCCGCCTCGCGCCGGTAATATTGCGCGATCCGCCGGGCGACATGGTGCGAGTTGGCGACAAAGGCGTCGACGCGGGCGGCGGACTGGAAATCCCACATGCGCAACCGCCCGATCAGCGCCGACATCATCCAGCGGACGAGCGCACCGGATTCGCGCCGATACTCGGGGAACTGGTCCCAGAGATAGCGCATCGGGGTGTGGCAATAGCAGATGTGCTTGGCCCCCAGCGGCACCAGCACGCCCTTGGCGGGGCCGGATTCGCTCGAGATGACCAGATCATATCCGCTGAGGTCCAGATTCTCCAGCGCGCCGGGCATCAGCGGCAGCAGCTTGCGGTGCATCTTCGTCGCGCCGGGGATCTTCTGCAGATAGCTGGTGACGACCTTGCGGTGGCCGCAGAGCTTCCGCGCAACGTACGGATCGGCGATGAGCGTGAACACGTCCGCCTGCGGGTAGATATTCAGCAGCGAGCGCACCACCTGCTCGCCGCCCGCGATGCCGACCAGCCAGTAATGCACGATCGCGACCCTGGGCGGGCGCGTCGCCGCGTCGCTGCCGATGCGCGCAAGAAGGTCCGTTGTTTCAGCCATGCATCATTTCCCCGGTAAGATGAGTTCGGCGCGCCGCGGTGGCAGTCGCTTTAGGGTCGTCGTGACGCGGAGCGCGCCAGCAGCGCGCGAAGGATCGGCACGCGGTGCGCGGCCTTGCAGGCGGGCCCGAACCGGAATGCCAGCAGCAGCGCGCCATAGGCGATCCCGCCCGCGGCGATGAACGAGAGGGTGGGGAGCGCGCCGTGCAGCCCGCGCAGCGGGTACAGCAAGGCGCCCATGCCGATCGCGGCCGCGGCGATCTTCAGCGTGTCGCCGGTGACGAAGGCCAGCGGCATTTCCCGCTTCGACAGTACGAGGCTGACCGCGAACGTCACGAACTGCGCGGTGGACGCCGCCATGGCCATGCCCAGCACGCCCCATAGCCGCATCGCAGGGGGGGCGAGCAGAACCATCGTGACGAGCGTGATCGCCGGCGGCACCAGCATCAGCTTCATGCGCTTCTTGATCTGGAACACCATCGCCAGCTGGAAGGTGACCAGGCAGCGCAACAGCGACGCGATCCCCAGCAGCGGCAGGATGCGGCTCGCCTGGTCGCGATAGGCTTCGCCGAGAAGCAGGTCCGCGATTCCCGGGGCGAGCACGGCGATGCCGATCGCGGCCGGCAGCCCCAGGCCCAGCTGGAGGAGGAAGCTGTTCTGCAACACCCGTCCCGCCGCCGCGCTTCCGTCGCGCTCATAGCTTCTGACCAGCGTGGGATAGGCGGTCAGGTTGATCGCCATCATCACGAAGACCAGCGTCTTCTGCAGCAGGTCGGCCGGGGCCATGTAATGGCCGATCTCGGCGGCGCCCAGGACGCCTGCGATCAGGAAGCGATCGACGACGCTCGCGCCATAGGTGAGCGTGCAACTGCCGATCAGCGGCGCCCCCAGGCGGAGTGCCGCACCCAGTTCCGCCTTGCGGGCCTGCCAGGGCCGCAGGGTGCGCCAGAACCGGTCCAGCACCACGCCGGCGAGGACCACCGCCGCCTGGGCGGAGACCGTGCCCCATATCGCACCCGTCGCGCCATAGCCGAAGCCGGCGACGAGCACGACGCCGACGAGCAGGGAGAGGATCGACCGCGCGACCATCGAGGCGAAATATTGCCAGGCTTCGGCGCGGATGCGGCTGACCGTGTTGATCAGCGAAAGCGCCATTTCGGTGAAGGCGAAGGCGGCCACCACGGGAAGCACACCGGGCGGGATGCCCAGGGCGGAAATGCCGCACGCCCAAAGCAGCATCGCCACGCCCGCGACCACGCAGCAACAGGCGGCATAGAGCGCCAGCATCGCGTTCGCGCGCGCCGGGCTGATCTCATAGGGCTGGGTCGCGTCGAACAGCGTTCGCGCGCTGGTCAGCCGCAGCCATTCGAAGGCGAAGGCGCTCAGCAGCAGCGCCGTCGCGGAGACGAGCGAAAACGTGCCGAACTCCGCCGGCTGCAGCAGGTGCGTCCAGACGAAGAGGGCGACGAAGTTCATGCCGCTCGAAATGGCCAGCGCGGCGGTGGTAATGGCCGCGTTCGATTTCAGCGATGGTGTCGACATGGGGCCAGCATCAGGAGCGTGGGGTGCCGCCCGGTGCGCCTCGCGCAGGCGCGGACAGCGGGCAGGGCCGGAATGGGGCGCAATTCATGGGCGGCCGGGGGCCGGAATGCGATGGACGCGGCGCGGCGCGCGCGGCGGTTTCCGCCCGCCGGCGGTGCGCGCGATGGCGCGCAGGATGCTGTCGCGACGTTCCAGTTCCCAAAGGAAGAGCAGCGCGACGCCGATCGTGCCGAGCGTCTTGATGCCGAAGATGTTCCAGAGATACCCGTCGGCATAGGTCGCGTAGAGCGAGTTGACGGCGCGGCCCAGCAGCAGCGCCGCGATCCAGTTGGCGCGGGCCAGCGCTTGTGACAGAAACAGCAGCAGCAAGGCGTGGTACAGCGCCAGGAAGGTCGACGCCGCGATCATGCCGGACACGCCGGTCGTCATCATCATATACGGGTAGAGGGAGAAGACGAACCCGCTGTTCAGCTTCATGAGGCCGAGCATGTACTCCCAGGAGGTGAACTGCTTCATCACATAGTAGCGACCGAAATCGGTGCGGGCGATGCTCGGGTCCTGGGCGCTGGGCGTGAACCAGGTGGCGACATCAGCGGCGAGGGTGGGCTTGTCGAACGCGATCGGCCGCGCGAACGCCTTGTCGGTCTGGTACCAGAGCTGCCCCTGTAGCGCCGTGCGATCGGCATAGCGCTGCATCGCCAGATCCAGGTCCGAGGCTGCGCCATAGGCGAGCAGGACGGCGGGAATGGTGAGCGCGGTGATGATGGCGGAGCCCATCGCCAGCGATCGCACCGGAATCGGCCGGTCATGGGCGATGTGCACCAGCACCGCCGGGATGCCCACCATGCTGACGATGAGCACGAGCGACGTGAACTTTTCTCCGAACAGGATCGAGGCGGCCAGCAGCCACACGGTCAGGCCGGCAGCGCGCGTGCGATAGCCGGGCAGCGCGAGCAGGGCGCCGATGAAGGGCACCAGCACCAGCCGGTTGCGGATGAAGGCGCCGTAGAGCGGCGAATCGACGCGCCGCTCGTAGGAAAAGCGATCGATGCCCGCGAGCAGCGGGAAGCCGTGCTGGAGCCCCGTCCAGAGCAGCAGCAGCGAGCACAGGATCGCCGATACCAGCAGGCCTTTCCAGATGAAGGCGGCATGGGTCTCCCACAGCTGCCGCGCGGCCCGAAACGCCAGGCGCAGGCGCGGCCAAAAGGCTTCGACCAGCGCGGCGATGACCCCGAAGAAGAGGATGTACACGAGCAGCAGGCGCGAGAAGGCGCCGGTCGGGTGCCCGATCGTCTGGGTTTCGGTCATGAAGGCGCCGCTCTCGATCGCGGCGCCCGAAATGAACTCGGTGATCCGCAGCGCGAGCAGCGGCAGGCAGAACAGGAAGGTCGCCGGCGAGGTCTTGAGGATGCCGAAGCTCAGCGAGATGAAGATCGCCAGCGCCGCATAGGCCCATAGCGCCGACGGGAACTGCACCGCGGCGAGCGCATTCGCGCCGGCCACCACGAAATGCGCGGTAAACACGAACAGATAGGCGCTGCGGCGGCGTGCTGCCGCCGGCCGGTGCCTGGCGCGCGCCTGTCTGCCGTGACGCACAGATGTGCGCCCTGCTGGATAAGACCTGTCGGTTAAACTGTATTTATCCATGCCCGGAAAGCGCAATCAATATATTGTCGGTGGAAGTATCTCGAAGTTGATGGCGCGTTGCACAAGGTAAATAAGTTGTCAATTAGAGTGGGTCGTAGGTTTATTGCTGTCTAACTTCTGCGGTGCGTCAGATGGTCGGTGTAGCGTTCGAGATATTTGTTTCATTTGATCTGGGTGTGATGATCGAATAGGGCGAGCCGCGCGTCGGGTTTGGGCCGCGGCGCCGCGGCTTGGAGGCGGGTCCAGGGCATGACGCATGAGGAAGGGGGCGTTCGGCCGATGGTGGTTGCCGTGCCGGTGATGGTGGTGCTGGCCCTGGGCGCGCTGGACGTGGCGGGCTCCGACGGCGCCTCGCCGCAATGGCGCACGCTGGCGACCGCTGCCCCGCTGAGTCCGGTCACCGGCGACGCGGGCGTGCTGCGCGAAACCTGGATCGGGCCGGATGGCAGGAACATTTCGGTCGCGGTCGCGCTGCCCCGCGCGACGCCGGGCCAGCTCGTCGTGCAGGTGGCGCCGGGTGACGACGACGCAGCGGCGATCGAGGCGGCGGCCGCGCGGCTGCGCGCCGCGGGCGGGGGCGTGCTGTCGATGGCGCCGGGCGTCTACCGCATCCCGGTACGCGACGATCGGCCCGGCGTGACGCTGGCGGGGCTGCGCGACGTCACCGTCGTCGGCAACGGCGCGATCGTCCGGTTCGACGGCTGGGGCAGGGGCCTGGTGCTGCGCAATTCCAACCGTGTCGCCGTTCGGGGGCTCTCGTTCGGCTATGCCCGCCCCGCCGTGCTCGCCGGGACGGTGCGGGGAAGCGGCGCGGCGCGGGTGGTGGCGTTCGACGACGGCCAGCCGCTCCCGCCGCCCGATGCCAAGGCCTATCAGATTTCCGCCCTGTTCGGCGCGACAGGGACGTATCGCGGCGGTCGCAGTCGCTACCTCTTCTACCGCGACGCTCTTGCCCTGACCCCCGCGAGCGGGCGGCGCTATGCCGTCCAGGGGCTGCCTGCGCCGCTGCGCGACGGTACCCGCGTCGCGGTGAAGCTCACCGCATATCTCGGCTCGGCGCTGAGCATCGCGGACAACCCCGGCGCGCCCGCCTCCAACGACATCGTCTTCGATCACGTGACGGTGCGCGACAGCCCGGGCATGGGCCTGTTCGTCGCGCGGATGGGGCGCGGGCTCGCGGTGGTCAACTCGCGCTTCGGTCAGGCGGGCGCGCCGGCCGCGACGATCGCCTATGACGGGCTGCACGTCAGCGGCATGGCGGGGGACATCCTGCTGCGCGACAACCGGATCACCCGCACCGGCGACGACGCCATCAATCTGGCGAGCCCGTTGTTTCCCGCATCGGCGGCCCCGCACGGCGCGCTGCGCGTCCCGCTCCGCGGCGGCGGGCTGACGCCGGGGGCCGATGCCGCGCTGTTCGACGGCGCGCTGGCCTATCTGGCGCACGGCACCGTGGCCGATCGGCGCATGATCGACGGGCCCGGCGCCGTCGCGCGCGTGCAGATCGCCGCGCCCGGCGTTCGCCTCGCCGACGTCCGCTACGTCCGCGATCTCGGCCTGCGCGGCAACCGCTACGCCATCGTCAACAACGATATCGGCGCCTGCGAGTGCCACGCCATCCTGGCGCAGGGACCGAACGGCCTGATCCGCGGCAATCGCATGGCGGACACCGGGTTCAACGCGATCAAGGTCGCGACCAGCGCGTTCTGGAAGGAGGGGGCCGGCGCGCAGAACCTGATCGTCGAGGACAATGTGATCGCGGGCACCGGCGAGGACGTGCGTCGCGGCATCGTCGCCGCGGCGATCATGATCTATGCGGAGAGCGCGGATACGCCGCCCGGCCTGCTTTCCACCGCGGTCCATGCCGGGCTGATCCTACGGCGAAACCGGATCTCCGGGCGGGCGCAGGGCTGCATCTCGATCGCCAGCGCCGCCGATGTCGTACTCGAGCGCAACGCCTGCGGCAGCCTGCGGGACATCGGGCGAGCGATCGGCGACGATGCGGCGCGGATGGTGAGCGGCGCCGGCATCTGGATCGACCCCTTCACGACGAAGCATGTCCGCGCGGCCGGCAACGGCCGGGAACAGACTTCCTCGGATCAGTAGTATCAAGCGAAAGGCAATGCAGATGGGTGCCGGTTGGCGCGGTGACCTGATGGTCAATTCCAGCAGAACAGGGCGCAAGGGCGCGATCCAGGCCTGGATCCGGAATCCCGGATTTGCCGTCGTCACCCTGGCGCGGGCGATGCAGCGCTGGCATGCACGCGGGACCCCGGTCGGCAAGGCGATTTCCGCCTTGATCTGGTGGCACATCGTCCGGCGTTATGGCTGCTACATTTCCCCCGCCGCGCGGTTCGGATCTGCGTTGCGATTGCCGCATCCGGTCGGCATCGTGATCGGCGACGACGTTCGGCTGGGCGACAACGTCACCCTCTATCAGCATGTGACGCTGGGGCGGCGGAACGCCGCTCTTGCCAGCTATCCCGTGGTGGGAGACGGCGTCACCGTCTATGCGGGTGCGGTCCTGGTCGGCCCGATCACCATCGGGGAGGGAGCCGTGATCGGTGCCAACGCCGTCGTCGCGAGCGATGTCGCCCCCGGAAAGATTGCCCGCGTCCGGCCGGTCGATGCCTGACCTGCGCGCCGGCGGTCAGCCCTGAACGTCGAGGAAGCGGCGTTCGGGGCCTTCGATGCACAATGCCGTCAGCTTGCCGCTCGCATAGGCGCCGGTGTCGATGCCGATGCGGTTCGCGCGGCAGTCGGGCTCCGGGCTGATGCTGTGGCCGTGGACGATCATCGCACCATGATCGGCGGTGCTGCGCAGGAACGGCGTGCGGATCCAGTGGAGGTCGCGGGTCTGCTGATGCTCGATCGGGATGCCCGGCCGAATCCCGGCATGAACGAAAACATAGCCCCCCAAGGTGAAATGCGAACGAAGATTTTGAAGCAGTTCCAGG
>JAPJRE010000182.1 GCA_030824725.1 Sphingomonas sp. | reverse complement strand
GGCGGCGGCGACCAACACGGTCGAACGCGCCAACGGCGCGATCCACACGGTGGAGGACGGTCGCGCGATCACCGACGAGGCGGTGCAGGCGATGAGCCGGGTGGCCGACAGCGCCAAGGGGATCGACGGCGTGATCGAGGGGCTCGACAAGATCGCCTTCCAGACCCGCGTCCTCGCGATGAACGCCGCGGTGGAGGCGGGACGTGCCGGCGAGGCCGGCCGCGGCTTCGCGGTGGTGGCGGATCTGGTCTCGGCGCTAGCGATGCGCGCCGAGGAAGAGGCCAAGCGCGCCCGCGACCAGCTTACCGTCACCCAGTCCGAGATCGGCACGGCGGTGGAAGCGGTGCAGAAGGTCGACGGTGCGCTCTCGAACATCTCGCAGGACGTCGCGCAGGTGCACCAGCTGCTCGGCAGCATGGCGACCGACAACAACGCCCAGGCTGCCGCGATCGTGCAGGTGACAACCGCGGTGCACACCATGGACAGCGCCACCCAGCAGAACGCCGCGATGGTCGAGGAGACCTCGGCGGCGGCACGCAACCTGTCGAACGAGACGCGGTTGCTCAGCGATCAGGCGAGCAGGTTCCGCGTGGCAGGCGACGGCGGTGCGTCGCTCCAGGGCAGGTTCGCCACCCCCGCCGAGGCGCGGCCGCTTCCTGTCGCCGCCGTCCGCGCGATGACCCGCGATGTCGAGGACTGGCAGAGCTTCTGACGCACCGGAGCGGGCGCAGAGCGTGATGCCGAAGCGCGCGGGCGCCGCGACGGTCACGCAGCAGAGCAGATCGTCCGCGCGATGCCGGCGACGATCAGCCGGACAGCAGCGCGCGGACGGCTAAGGCGGTCACCCGATCGTCGGGATCTGCTGCGAGATGCAGTGGAAGCTGCCCCCGCCGGTGAGAATATGGTCCGCCCGCTGGCCGACGATTTCGCGGCCGGGAAAGAGCCCCTGCAGAGTCTGAATCGCGGCAGGATCGTTGGGCTGGCCGTAGAGCGGCACCACCACGGCGGCATTGCCGATATAGAAGTTCATGTAGCTGGCCGGGATCACCTCGCCATCCTCGTCCAGCACGGCGCCGGGGGAGGGCATCCGCACCACCTCGACGCCGAACGCCTCGGCGCGGGCGACCGCATCGGCGTAGATCGCGGCGTTGGGATCGTCCTCGGCCGGGGTGGGGATCAGCAGCCGGTTGGGGCCGACGAAGCGGGCGAGATTGTCGACATGGCCATCGGTATGGTCGTTGGCGAGGCCGTCGCCCAGCCACAGCACGCGGGTGTAGCCCAGGTCGGCAGCCAGCTTCGCCTCGATGGCCGCGCGGTCGAGATCGGGGTTGCGGTTGGGGTTGAGCAGGCACTGTTCGGTGGTGACGCACAGGCCGGTGCCGTCGCCGTCGATCGCGCCGCCTTCGAGCACCCAGCCATGCTTGACGGCGGTAAGCTGCCGGCGGGCGGCGAGGCGGGCGCCGATCGTGTCGTCGCCTTCCAGGTCGTATTTGCCGCCCCAGCCGTTGAAGCCGAAATCCTGCGCGACATTGTCGCCGGTGACGATGCCGGCGGTGTCGCGCAGCCAGATGTCGCCGAACAGCTCGGTCACGACCTCGGCGGCGTCGCCGGCCATGGCGCGGGCGGCGTCGGCGGCGGCGTCATCGGCGGCGACGAGGATCACGCGCTCGCCGCGGCCTTCGGCATGGACCGCGCGGGCAAAGGCGATCACTTCTTCGCGGGCCGGCGCCAGGTCTTCGACCCAGAGGTCAGCGTGGCTGGGAAAGCCGATCCAGACCGCATCGTGCGGCGCCCATTCGGGGGGAGGGGTACGAGTCATGGCGGGGGCTTTAGCCGTGTCTCGTGACAGGGAAAAGGCCGCGGTGGGCAGCGGCAGCTTCCACCCTTCGATCGTCATCCCGGCGGAAGCCGGGACCCATTCGCCTCTCGGTATCGGCAGGTGCCGTGACGGAGACCCCAATGGATCCCGGCTTTCGCCGGGATGTCGACGGAAGGGGCGCGGGACCGCGTTACTGCCCCGCCCGCGCCTTGTCGCGGATGCCGCGGAATTCGGCGTCCTTGAACCAGTTCGGCCAGCCGCTCCCCTCGGCCAGTTCACGGCCGAGGCCGTAATAGATCCGCAGGTCCGACATCGCGCCGTCCCAGTTCCAGCTGGGGTCGTACTCGTCCTGCGGCTTGTGGTAGCGCTTGTCGGTATAGTCCGCCGCCGCCTTGGCGCCGGCCGCCTTGCCGCCGACGACCAGATCGTCGCCGCTCTCGCCATACAGCATCGGCACCCCGAGCTTGGCGAAGCTGAAATGGTCCGAGCGGTAATAGCCGCCCTTTTCCGGCGTCGGCTCCACGCCGATCACCCGGCCCTCGGCGGCGACCAGCGGCTTGACCATCTCCTCCAGCTCGGACTTGCCCGCGCCGACCAGCACGAAGTCCTTCGCCTTGCCGTGGATGTTGAGCCCGTCCATGTTCACGCCGCCCACCGTCTTCGCCAGCGGGTAGACCGGATGCTCGGCATAATATTGCGAGCCGATCAGCCCCTGTTCCTCGGCGGTCACCGCCAGGAACACCATGCTGCGCCTGGCAGGGCCTGCCTTGGCATGGGCCTCGGCGAGCGCGACCAGCCCGGCGGTGCCGGTGGCATTGTCGACCGCGCCGTTGCAGATATCGTCGCCGTTCACCGGCTTGCAGCGGCCGAGATGGTCCCAGTGCGCGGAGAACAGCACCACCTCGTCCGGCGTGGCGGTGCCGGGCAGGATGCCGACGACGTTCTTCGAGGCCTGGCGCTTGATGCCGACGCCGAAGCTGGCCGAGGCCTTCACCCCCAGCGGCACCGCCTTGAAGCCCTTGTGCCTGGCCGCCTCGACCAGCGCGGCATAGTCCTTGCCGGCGCTGGCGAAGAGCGCCTTGGCCGCATCCTGCTGGATCCAGCCGATCAGCTGCGACTGGTCTTCATGGTCGCCGGGCGTATCCTGCTCAAGCTTGGGGCCGCCCCAGCTGCTCTCGACCACGCCCCAGCCATAGGCAGCCGGTTCGGTATCATGGATGATGATCGCGCCCGCGGCACCCTGGCGCGCGGCTTCCTCATATTTGTACGTCCAGCGGCCATAATAGGTCATCGCGCGGCCGCCGAACGGGCCGTCCAGCGTCATCGTCTGCCAGTCGGGATCGTTGATCAGGATGACGACGGTCTTCCCCTTCACGTCGAGCCCGGCATAGTCGTTCCAGCCGCGCTCGGGCGCGTTGATGCCATAGCCGACGAACACGACCTCGCTGTCCTTGAGGTCGATCTTCGGGGTGACGCGGTAGGTGGAGAATACCGCCTCGCTGCCATAGGCGAGCGCCACCGGCGTCTTGCCGCCGGTGAAGGCGAGCTTGCTGGGGCTCTGCACGCTGAGTTCGACCAGCGGTACGTCCTGCACCCACTGGCCCTTGTTGCCGGGCTTGAGCCCTGCCTTCTGGAAACGCTCGATCAGATAGGCGATCGTCTTGTCCTCGCCCGCCGTGGTCGGCTTGCGCCCCTCGAACGCGTCGGAGGACAGCGTGCTCGTGACGGTCTTCAGCGTATCGAGCGAGATGGCCGGGGCAGCGGTCTGGGCCTGGGCGGCGGCAGTGGTCGAGAGCAACGCAAGGGCAAGCAACGAAAAGCGCATGGAATTCCTCCTGGTGCGCTTGTTCTGCGGATTCGTGCCCATCCGCACAACGAAAAAGGGCGGCCCCGAAGGACCGCCCCGTTTCTCGTTTCCCGAAGGAAGCCGAATTAGCGCGAGTAGAACTCGACGACCAGGTTCGGTTCCATCTTCACCGGGTACGGCACTTCGTCGAGCGTCGGCACGCGGGTGAAGGTGACCTTCGCCGCGCCGTCCGGAGCGACATAGTCGGGGATGTCGCGCTCGGCGAGGCTCTGCGCTTCCATGACCAGCGCCATTTCCTGCGCCTTGCTGCTCAGGCTGATTTCCTGGCCCGGCTTGATGCGGCGCGAACCGATGTTGCACTTCTCGCCGTCAACGCGGACATGGCCGTGGTTGACCAGCTGGCGGGCCGCGAAGATCGTCGGCGCGAACTTGGCGCGGTAGACGATCATGTCGAGGCGCTGCTCGAGCAGGCCGATCAGGTTCTGACCGGTGTCGCCCTTCATGCGCGACGCGTCTTCGTACGAGCGCTTGAACTGCTTCTCGGTGATGTCGCCGTAATAGCCCTTGAGCTTCTGCTTGGCGCGCAGCTGGATGCCGAAGTCCGACATCTTGCCCTTGCGGCGCTGACCGTGCTGGCCCGGGCCGTATTCGCGCTTGTTCACCGGGGACTTCGGACGACCCCAGATGTTTTCGCCCATGCGGCGATCGAGCTTATGCTTGGCGCTGGAGCGCTTCGACATGTCAATTCCTTACCAATTGCTGTGACGTTGACCCGGGCGGCACGCCGTCCTGATCGCGATCCCGGTTTCGCCTGTGCTCCTCCGTCAGGAAAAGCGCAGGGCCACCGCTTCACCGGGGGTGCGGGGCCAATTGCGAAGCGGCGCGCCTAGCGGGGTGGGGCGGGCGAGTCAAGTCCGAGCCACTCGGCGCGGACCTGCGGGTCGATCTCCTTGGCCGCGCGGGCATTCCGTTCTACCTCCCAGCGCGAAGGATCCAGTCGTTCCAGCGCCCATGCGGCAGCGGCGCGCACGACCGGCGCGGGATCGTCGAGCAGCGCCAGCACCGGCGCGACCAACCGATCGCTGCCGCTGTTGCCGGCGGCGATCAGGCAGTTGCGCACCATCCGGTCGCGGCCGATGCGCTTGATCGGGGAGCCGGCAAAGACCTCGCGGAAGCCGGCATCGTCCAGCGCCAGCAGATCGGCGAGGTAGGGCACGGTCAGCTCGGCGCGGGGGTGGAAGGCGAGGTTCGCCTGGGCGGCTGCGGCGAACTTGTTCCACGGGCACACCGCCAGGCAGTCGTCGCAGCCATAGATGCGGTTGCCGATGCCTTCGCGCAGTTCGCGCGGAATGGGGCCCTTGTTCTCGATCGTCAGGTAGGAGACGCAGCGGCGCGCGTCGATCCGATAGGGGGCGGGGAAGGCGCCCGTCGGGCAGGCGGTCTGGCAGGCGTCGCAACTGCCGCAGCCGCCGCCGCTCGGGCCATCGGAGGCGAGGTCGAGCGTGGTGTAGATCGCGCCGAGGAACAGCCAGCTGCCATGGCTGCGGCTGACCAGATTGGTGTGCTTGCCCTGCCAGCCGAGCCCGGCGGCCTCGGACAGCGGCTTTTCCATTACCGGCGCGGTATCGACGAACACCTTGACGTCGGCACCCGGCGCCTCGGCGACCAGCCAGCGCGCGAGCTCCTTCAGCCGCCGCTTGACCACGTCATGATAGTCGGCGCCCTGCGCATAGACCGAGATGCGGCCGATCTCGCCCTCGGCTGTCAGCGCCAGCGGATCGCTGGCGGGAGCGTAGCTCATGCCCAGCGCGATCACCGATCGCACCTCGGGCCACAGGCCCCGCGGGCTGCCGCGCTGCTCGGCGCGTTCCTCCATCCACAGCATGTCGCCATGCGCGCCGTCGTCGAGCCATTGGCGGAGGCGCTCGGCGGTTTGCGGCGCGGCATCGGCATGCGCGATCCCGCACGCCGCGAAGCCGATCTCCGCCGCCTTCGCCTTCAGCCGTTCCTCGATGGACTTGTCTTGCCGCACGCGCACCCGCTACCACGTTGCGATTGCTAGGGGGAGGCATCGTTGCAGCAACTCGCCGTCAGTGCCTCCGGGCTGGTCAAACACTTCGGAGACCGGCGCGCCGTCGACGGCGTCGGCATCGCGGTGCCCAAAGGGCTGATCTACGGCGTGCTCGGCCCGAATGGTGCTGGCAAGACCACGACGCTGCGCATGCTGCTCGGCATCATCGAGCCCGACGAGGGCGAGCGCACCCTGCTCGGCAGCCGCCACCCGCGCGATCGGAGCGACCAGGTCGGCTATCTGCCCGAGGAGCGCGGCCTCTATCCCAATATGAAGTGTCGCGAGGCGATCGCCTTCATGGGCGCGCTGCGCGGGCTGCCCTGGGCGACCGGCCGCAAGCGCGCGGGGGAACTGCTCGAAAGCGCCGGGCTCGGCCATGCCGCCGACGACAAGATCCGCAAGCTGTCCAAGGGCATGGCGCAGCTCGTCCAGCTGCTCGGCTCGGTGGTGCACGAACCCGACCTGCTGGTGCTCGACGAACCCTTTTCGGGGCTCGATCCCGTAAACCAGGAGCGGCTGGAATTGCTGATTCGCGGCCAGCGCGATCGCGGCGCGACGATCTTCTTCTCCACCCATGTCATGGCGCATGCCGAGCGGCTGTGCGAGCGCATCTCGGTGATCGCGGGCGGCAAGGTGCGGTTCGAAGGCACCGTCGACGAAGCACGCGCGCTGCTGCCGCTGCGTGCCCGCTATACGCCGCATCAGGATGCCGATGCGATCGGCGCGATGCTGCCGGGCGACGCGGTGCGCGAAGGCGGCAGCTGGCGCTTCACCATGCCCGATGGCGGGATCGAGGCGCTGCTCGTCCGGCTGATCGACGCGGGGCACGGCATCTCGGGCCTGTCGATCGAGCGGCCGGGGCTGCACGATGCCTTTGTCCGGATCGTCGGTGCCGAGGCGCTGGCCGACCAGCCGGAGACGATCGCATGATGCCGCGCTTCCTCCGCCAGGCGCTGACCATCGCGCGCCGCGACCTCACCGCGACGGTGATGACGCCGACCTTCCTGCTGTTCCTGCTGAGCCCGCTCTTGATGATCGGGTTCGGCATCATCGGCGGACTGAGCGGCCAGGCCGCGGGTGCGGCCGGCGAGGCCCGGCAGGTTCTCGTGGCGATCGTGCCGGTCGCTCAGCACGAGGCCCTGCGCGCCGCCGATCGCGAACTGCGCAGCGTGTTCAGCCGCGATTCCGCTCGTCCGAAGCTGCAGCTGGAGGCGCCGCAGGGCGACGCGGCGCGGCAGGCGCGGGCGCTGTTCGACTCGGATGCGATCGAGGCCGCAGCCGTGTTGTACGGCCCGCTCGATCATCCCATGATCCTGCGCCGCGCCGGTGCCGAGGCGGAGGGGCGCTATCTCGCCGCGCTCGCCACCCAGACACTGCGCGCCGCGCACGCGCCGGGCGTCCGCAGCACGGCGCGATTCGAGACCATTGCCGTGCAGGCACCCACCGTCAGCGGACGCGGGCAGGCGGCCTATTTCTCCACTTTCGCCATCTTCCTCGTCACGCTGATGCTCTCGGGCCAGGCGGTGGGCGCGATGGCCGAGGAGCGCTCGAACAAGGTGATCGAGATCCTTGCCGCGGCGGTGCCGCTGGAAAGCGTGTTCTTCGGCAAGCTGCTCGGCGCCTTCGGGTCGGCGCTGCTCTTCGTCGGGTTCTGGGGCACGCTGGTTGCCAATCTGCCCAAATTGCTGCCGGGTGACGCGGCGGGGGTGCTGCCCAGCCTCAGCGTCGCGGTGGGGCCGATCTTCCCGTTGCTGCTGATCGGCTATTTCGTGATGGCCTATCTGCTGCAGAGCGCGGTGTTCCTCGGCGTCGGCGCGCTCGCCTCCACCCAGCGCGAGATCCAGATGCTGTCGCTGCCGATCACCATCTTCCAGTTCGCGATGTTCGGCATGGCGTCGTACGCGGCGGGTAATCCCGAGAGCTGGGTGGCGATCGCGGCGGAGATCGTGCCGTTCAGCTCGCCCATGGCGATGGCGGCGCGTGCGGCGAATGCGCCCGAGCTCTGGCCGCATGCGCTGGCGTTCGCCTGGCAGGGGCTGTGGGTGGCGATCACGCTGACCATCGCGGCGCGGCTGTTCCGGCGCGGGGTGCTCAAGTCCGGGAGCCCGAAGCGGGGGAAGAAGGCCGCCTTGCAGGGATCAAATTGAAACTGCGCCCCGCCTGCAGTATATAGCTC
>JAPJRE010000181.1 GCA_030824725.1 Sphingomonas sp. | reverse complement strand
GCGGGCCGCTCCCGTTTTTTATACCCGCCCGGGATGCACTAAAACCCGATACCCATGCACCACGCTCCGGTACCGGAGGCGCGCGGCCGGGCGATGCCCCCGGCCGCGCCCCTCGGGCGGAGAAGCGCATGGAGCCCGCCGGGGTTCCGTCAGTGCCCTTCGAACGCGACCAGAGCCGAGACCGCGATCCCGTCGCTGCGCAGCGCGTCCGCACCGCCCAGATCGGGCAGGTCGACGACGAACGAGGCCTGGACGACCTCCGCCCCCGCCTTGCGCAGCAGCCGCACTGCCGCGCGCGCCGTGCCGCCGGTGGCGATCAGGTCGTCGACCAGCAGCACGCGGGCGCCGGGCACCAGCGCGTCGGCATGGATGGCGATCCGGTCGGTGCCATATTCGAGCGCATAGTCCTCTGCGATCGTGGCGCCTGGCAGCTTGCCGTCCTTGCGGATCAGCAGCACGCCGGTGCCGAGCCGCACCGCCAGCGCCGCGCCGAACACGAAGCCGCGCGCCTCGACCCCGGCGACGAGGTCGACCTTGCCGTCGACCTGCGCCGCCATCTTCTCGATGGTCAGCCGCAGACCCTCGGGATCGAGCAGCAGCGTGGTGATGTCGCGAAACAGGATCCCCGGCTTCGGGAAGTCGGGGATCGTGCGAATGCGACTGCGGATGTCTTCGTTCTGCTGGATGTCCATCAATGCTTCATGCCGCGCCAAACCGTGAGGTACGCGCCATAGGCGAGCCCGGTGGCAAACAGCAAGAAGATCACGACCGCGAGGCCCGCCTGGTGGCGCACCTGCAGCGTCGGCTCGGCGGTCCAGACGAGGAAGGCGGAGACGTCCTTCGACATCTGGTCGACCGTCGCGCGGGTGCCGTCGTCATACTGGACCTGGCCCTCGCTGGTCAGCGGCGGCGGCATCGCGATGTTGAGATTGGCGAAATAGGGGTTGAAGTACATGCCCTCGGGCGTCTTCGTCGCCTCCGGGAACTGCGCCGCCTTGGCCGGATCGGGCTTCTCGCCATAGCCGGTCAGCAGCGAATGGACATAGGCCGCGCCGTCATGTCGCGCCTTGGTGATCAGGCTGAGGTCGGGCGGGTTGCCGGTGCCGGCATAATAGACCTTGGGGATGCGATCGGACGGGATGTTGTCGCGCTCGCCCCAGGTGCCCGCCTTCTCGTCGAACACCGGCTGCTTCATCGCCCATTCCTTGGCGATCTTCTTCACCTGCGCGTCGCTGTACCCCAGGTCCTTGAGGTTGCGGAAGGAAATCATGTGCAGCGAGTGGCACGCCGCGCAAACTTCCTTGTACACCTTGAAGCCGCGCTGGAGCTGGCCGAGGTCGAACTTGCCGAGCGGCCCGTTCGAGTCAATGTCCAGTTCCTTCGGATGCTTGTGCAGCGCCTGCTCGGCGGTTTCCTTAGGGGGCTCCTTGATCAGGCCGGTGATGCTGCTGATCAGCGCCAGCAGCAGCACGAACACGAAGCCGGCACCGATCAGGAACTTGATCGAGCGAAAGAAGATCGACGTCATGGTTCCCGGCCCCCTTATGCCGTCGCCGCGGTGGCGGTGATGCGCGATCCGCCCTCACCCTTCAGCACCGCTTCGGTGATCGAATTGGGCAGCGGGCGCGGCGTCTCGATCCGCGAGATGATCGGCACGATGATCAGGAAGTGCGCGAAATAATAGGCCGCCGCGATCTGGCTGGTGATCACGTAGAAGGGCTCTGCGGGCGAGCCGCCGCACCAGCCTAGGATCAGCACGTCGGCGACCAGCACCCAGAAGGCGATGCGATACATCGGCCGGTAATTGGCCGAGCGCACCGGCGAGCGATCGAGCCAGGGCAGGAAGAACAGGAGCAGGATCGAGCCGAACATCGCCAGCACGCCCCACAGCTTCGCCGGCAGGATGAAGTCCGCGGTGAAGGCGCGCAGGATCGCGTAGAAGGGCCAGAAATACCATTCGGGCACGATGTGCGCAGGCGTCGAGAGCGGGTTGGCCGGGATGTAATTGTCCGGGTGGCCCAGATAATCGGGGTAGAAGAAGATCAGGATCGAGAACAGGATCAGGAAGATGCCCACCCCGAAGCCGTCCTTGGCGGTGTAATAGGGGTGGAAGGGCACCGTGTCCTGCTCGCCCTTCACCTCCACGCCGGTCGGGTTGTTCGAGCCGGGGATGTGCAGCGCCCAGATGTGCAGGATGATCACGCCCGCGATCACGAAGGGCAGCAGATAGTGGAGCGAGAAGAACCGGTTGAGCGCCGCATCGTCCGGCGCGTAGCCGCCGAGAAGCCACACCCGGACCCAGTCGCCCACCACGGGTATCGCCGAGAAGAAGCCGGTGATCACCTGCGCGCCCCAGAAGCTCATCTGCCCCCAGGGGAGCACATAGCCCATGAAGGCGGTCGCCATCATCAGCAGGAAGATCACCACGCCGAGCAGCCACACCATCTCGCGTGGCGCCTTGTACGATCCGTAATGCAGGCCGCGGAAGATGTGGATGTACACCACGATGAAGAACATGCTGGCGCCGTTGGCGTGGGCGAAGCGCAGGAACCAGCCCGCGTTCACGTCGCGCATGATCGTGCCGTTGACCGAATCAAAGGCCCCGGCGGCCGAGCTGTGGAAATGCATCGCCAGCACGATGCCGGTGACGATCTGGATGACCAGCGACAGTCCCGCAAGGATGCCGAAATTCCAGAAGTAATTCAGGTTGCGCGGCACCGGATAACCGGCGCCGATCGCGTTATAGACGAACCGCGGCAGCGGCAGCCGATCGTCCACCCATTTCATCACCGGGTTCTTCGGCTCGTAATGGCGCGCCCAGGGAAAGCTCATCCAGGTCTCTCCTCACCCAACAACGACGACCGTGTCGGACGTGAAATTATATTTTGGTACTTCGAGATTGGTCGGTGCCGGCCCCTGGCGGATGCGACCGGCGGTATCATAGGCCGATCCGTGGCATGGGCAGAAATAGCCGCCGAACGGACCGCGATTCTCGCCCTCGCCCGCCCCCAGCGGCACACAGCCGAGATGGGTACATACGCCCAGCGTGATCAGCCAGTTCTTGTGGCCTTCCTTGGTGCGCTGGTCGAGGGTCTGTGGATCGCGCAGGCTCGATACCGGCACCGCATCGGCCTGGGCGATCTCCGCCGGCGTGAGGTTGCGGACGAACAAAGGCTGCTTGCGGAAGCTGGCCTTGATCGCCTGCCCCGGCTCGATCGCTGCGAGATTGACCTCGGTGGTCGACTGCGCCAGCACGTCCGCCGACGGGTTCATCGAGTTGACGAGCGGCAGCACCACCACGCCTGCGCCGACGGCCGCGACGGCCGGGGCGGCGTACAGCAGATAATCGCGACGACGGGGATTCTCTAGGATTTCGCCGCCTAGGCCTACGGTCTGATCGGGAGTAACGCCTTCTTCAAACGTTGCCATGCTCTAGCCCTTGCACTTCGGGAACTCTTCCGCATGAGAAGCACGGAAAGAGGAACGCGGACGAAACGAAGCTCAGTGCCGGCCGGGTTTCCGGTGGCTATCCTAAGTTTGATAGACGGCGCGATGCAGCTTTGCCAACAGGGTTTTTCATCTTCTCGTCTCCAAGGCCTTAATGTTGCACTGCAAAATGACTTCGCCCTCCACAATTCGCGTTGCGTTGTTCCAGCCTGAAATTGCAGGGAATGTCGGCACCATCTTGCGGCTGGCGGCGTGCATGGGGGTGGCGGTGGACCTGATCGAACCTATGGGTTTTCCCTGGGGCGATCGCGCCCGCAAGCGCGCGGCGATGGACTATGAACCTGAGACGATCCGCCATGCCGACTGGGGCGCGTTCGAGGCGCGCGTGCCGGGCAGGCTGGTGCTGTTCACCACCCGCGGCGGCACCCGCCTGCCCGAGGCGCGGTTCGAGCCCGGCGACACGCTGTTGTTCGGCGCCGAGAGCAGCGGCGTGCCCGATTTCGTCCACGCCCGCGCCGATGCTGCGGTGCGGATCCCGCTCCTGCCCGAACTCCGCTCCTTGAACCTCGCCGTCGCAACGGGCATCGGGCTCTCCGAGGCGCTCCGCCAGACCGAAGGATTTCCCCAATGATCGAGACAGTGATCACGCTCGATGCACAGCAGCAACGCGCCCGCGCCTGGTTCGAGGGCCTGCGCGATTCGATCTGCGCCGAATTCGAGGCGATCGAGCGCGAGGCCGGCTCCGACGCGTCGTTCGACTATCTCGCCTGGGACCGCGTCGACGCCAGCGGCGCGCCCGGCGGCGGCGGCGTGCGCGGCGTGATGAAGGGTCGCGTGTTCGAGAAGGTGGGCGTCAACGTCTCCACCGTCGGCGGCGCGTTCGAGGGCGATTTCGCCAAGACCATTCACGGCGCCGGCGAGGATCCCAGCTTCTTCGCCACCGGCATCAGCCTGGTCGCGCACATGGCAAACCCCCACGTCCCCGCGGTCCACATGAACACGCGGTTCCTGACGACGACCAAGCGCTGGTTCGGCGGGGGCGCCGATCTCAACCCGCCCTTGCCGTATGACGCGGATACCGCCGACTTCCACGCCCGGCTGCAGGCCGCCTGCGACGCGCACGATCCGGCCTATTATCCCCGCTTCAAGGCCTGGGCAGACGACTATTTCTACATCCCCCACCGCCAGGTGCATCGCGGCGTCGGCGGCATCTTCTACGATCACCTCGAAGGTGACTGGGAGGCGGATTTCGCCTTCACCCAAGATGTCGGCCGCGCGTTTCTCGACATCTATCCGAAGCTGGTGCGGCGGCGGATGCACCAGCCGTTCGACGACGCCGATCGCCAGCGCCAGCTCGAATGGCGCGGCCGCTATGCCGAGTTCAACCTGATCTACGATCGCGGCACGCTGTTCGGCCTCAAGACCGGCGGCAATGTCGACGCGATCCTGATGAGCCTGCCGCCGATGGCCGCCTGGAGCTGAGCCCATGGGCCTGCTGCCCGTCGCGAACGATCACCTCGCCACCATCGTCACCGCGCTGGAGATGCACGAACGGCCCAGGCCCCGGCCGGTGCCGCCCTCCCCGTTCCGGCTGGTCCACTGGCCGGCGCCGGACAGCGAGAAGTATCGCGCGCTGTTCCGCCGGGTGGGCGGGCCGTGGCTATGGTTCTCGCGGCTGGTGATGGACGAGGCGCGGCTGCGAGCGATTCTCGACGATCCGCGGGTCGCGGTCTACGCGGTGGTCGACCGTGCCGGCGTCGAGGTCGGCATGCTCGAACTCGACTTCCGTGACGACGCCACCTGCGAGCTTTCCTATGTCGGGCTGGTGCCGGAGATCACCGGCAAGGGCCATGGCAGTTGGCTGATGGCGCAGGCGCTCGCCTTCGCCTGGCGCAAGGAGGTGACCCGCGTGTGGGTCCATACCTGCACGCTCGACCACCCGGCCGCGCTCGGCTTCTACCGCCGCCACGGCTTCGTGCCCATCAAGCGCACGATCGAGACCTTTCCCGATCCGCGCCTGCTCGGCATGCTACCGGCGGAGGCGGCGCCTCACATCCCCCTACTCGGCTCGGTCGCGCGGTAGGCGGCGACGCGCAAGACCACCAGCGCGGTCCATACGCCCGCGCCGATCACCGAGAGCAGCAGATAGCCGAGGAACTCGGGCACCGCGCCGCCGCCCGCGGCCGTGGCGAACAGCCCGGTGAAGATGCTCGCCACCGCCATCGCGCCGATGCCGCCGGCGAACACCATCGCCGCCACCAGCAGGAAGAGCAGTCCGACGATGCCGCTGCTGCGCACCCAGCCCTGCCTGAACGCCTCGATCAGCCCTGCCTCCGGCTTCGCGGCAAAGGCCGGCGCCGCAAGCCAGGTCCGCGCGAACACGAACAGCCCGGGCGCGATAAACAGCGAGAAGCCGAGCTGGAAGCCGATGCTCACCGCCACTTCGAGGAGCAGGAACGGGAACAGCCGCCGCAGCGCCGCCTTCATCACCTGCCCGAGCGTCTGCCCCTGCCCGCGCAGATACAGGCTGAACAGCGCGAAGATGCCGTAGTCGACCGCCAGATAGGCGAGCGCGATCGGCACCACGTTCGCCTCGACGAACTTCTGGTAGAAGGCGAGCAGCACCGCCTGATCCGACAGCGATTCGAGGTCGGGCGCATCCTGCGCCATCAGCAGCAGGATGCCGAGGATCGGCAACAGGAAGAACAGGCCGGACATCGGCAGCACCAGGGCGCGTTCCCGCAGCCACAGATGCTTCGCGTCGGCGAACAGGCCGGCAATGCGCAGGGTCATGCGCGCCACACCGAATCGGGGGTGGTCAGCGCGACGTAGAGCTTGGCCTGGAAAACCGCGAGCAGCAGCATTGCCGCCCCCTGCACGCATGCGGTGACGATCGTGGTGAGCACCAGCGCCGCCGTCAGCCCCGGCGCGTTGCCGAGCAGCAGCGCGAAGACGCTGCCGAATACTGCCTGGGCGGCCAGCTGCGCGATGGTCGCGATCAGCAGGAACAGCAGCAGCATGCCGAAGATGCGCCAGCCATGCCCGCGGGTGAGCGCCCAGGATCTGCGAATGGCGGCGAAGGCCACCCGCTCGCGCAGCACCACCGCGCTGACGAGCACCAGCCGCGCGAAGGCGAAGAGACACACCGCCACCAGCACGAGCATCCACAAGGCAACCATGCTGCTGGTCTGCGGATCCACCACGACGCTGCCGCCCTGGCCGGCGGCCATCGCGGTCACGTCATACCCCCGCGCCACGAGAATCAGGCCGAGCGGCACCGCCAGCGCGACAAAGGCGAGCCCCAGCGCCAACGACACGAGGAGCGTCGCCGGCAGGCGCCGGGTCGCGGCGCTGCCCGCTGCCGCCAGGCTTTCGTCCCCCGTCGCCAGCGCCATCACCACCAGCGTGCCCCAGAAGGAAACGAGCGACAGCAGCACGGCGAGCACGCCCACGCCCATCCGGGTTCCCGGGCTGGCCATCGCGAACGCGACGGAAAGGCAGCTGCTGGCGACGGCGGGCGCCACGAGCGTGGCCAGCGTGATCGGCGCCAGTGCCCCGAGCCGCTCGCCGACAAAGGCCGTGGTCCGGTCCCAGACGATACCCATTTTTGCCATGCGGCGAAGTCCTTGCGTGAGGGACCCGGGGTGTTAGCCGGGGGGCACCGCCTTGCCAATGCTTGCCTTGGCGGCCGGAAGGGCGCAAGCGGCCCCGATCATGCACGAAACCATCGAATGGCGGGTCGAGCCCCAGCCGATCGACTATGCCGAAGCCCATGCCGCCATGGAGGCCCGCGCCGCCGCCGTCACCGCGCACAGCGCGCAGGAACTGGTCTGGCTGCTCGAGCATCCGCCCGTCTATACCGCCGGCACCAGCGCCGATCCGGCCGAGATGCTCGATCCGCGCTTTCCGGTGCACCGCACCGGGCGCGGCGGGCGCTATACCTATCACGGCCCCGGCCAGCGCATCGGCTATGTCGTGCTCGATCTGCGCGAGCGGCTGCGCGACGTGCGCAACTATGTTCATGCGATCGAAGGATGGGTGATCGCGGCGCTCGGCGACTGCGGCATCGAGGCGTTCCGCGCCCCCGGCCGGATCGGCATCTGGACGCTCGATCGCGGGGTCGAGGCCAAGATCGGCGCGATCGGCGTGCGCATTCGCCAATGGGTGACGCTGCACGGATTCGCCATCAATCTCGATCCGGACCTGACCCATTTCACGGGCATCGTGCCCTGCGGAATAGCCGAATTCCCGGTCACCAGCGCCGCGAAGCTGGGCAAACCGATTGCGACGGACCGCTTCGATGAGGCGCTACAGGCCACATTTTTGCCATTTTTGGACGCTCTGGATCGCGCGGGATAAATTCGAGTCTTGAGGGTGTCCCCCGAACCGTCTAATGTCCAGCACGGTTTGGGTATTAACGGCGTACAAG
>JAPJRE010000180.1 GCA_030824725.1 Sphingomonas sp. | reverse complement strand
GGTGGGCGTGATCTCCCACTTCGCATTGAGACCGTAATCCTCGATCTTGCTCTTCTGCGCGCGCGACTGGGCCTCGAAGCCTTCATCCTTCTGGCCGCCCAGCGTCTCGTGCAGATAGGTGGCGGTGGCGACGGTCGTATTGCCATCGAACGTGACTTCATCGAACGGGCGGCTGAACCAGTTGGAAACGTCCGAACGCTCTTCGCGCTGCTTGTTCTGCGCGTACAGCGCGTCGGCGGTCAGCGTCAGCGTATCGGTCGGCTTGAACTGCACCGTGGCCTGGCCGTTGATGCGCTCGCGGCTGCCCTCAGCATAGTGATAGCGGCTGTCGTTGGGAATCGCGACGAGCTGGTTCGGATTGCTCGGCGCGTTCTTGACGACGGTACAAGTGGGGGTCGCAGCACCGGTGCACGCGCCGCCGCTGCGGGCGAAGCCGCCGGTCAGAAAGGTGCTGTACGGGATGATGTTCCAGTCGTTCGACGTGGCCGAAATCGACGTGAAATTGCGCTTCTGATAGCTGCCGAACACGTTGAACCCCAGCCGCTGCTCGGGATCGCTCCAGCTGAGAACGCCGGAAAATTCGGGCGTCACCTTCGAACCGCAGTCCAGACAGCCGTCGACGCTGGTGTCATACACCGCCTTCGCGCCGAGGCTGCCGCTGAGTCCGGCAGTGGCATTGTCGAGCGGCCGACGCGTGACGACGTTGATCGTCGCACCGATGCCGCCGGAAGGGACCGCCGCCCGGCCGGTCTTGTAGACTTCGAGCGTGCGGACGCCTTCGGTCGCGAGATTGGAGAAGTCGAACGAGCGCGTGGTACCCTGCGCACCGTCCGAATTCTGGTCACCACCGACGACGGCGACGTTGGCGGCGGCGAGCTGGCGACCGTTCAGCGTCACCAGATTGAAATTCGGACCGAAGCCGCGAACCGTGACCAGCGAACCTTCGCCGTTGGTACGGTTGATCGACACGCCCGGCACGCGCTGCAGCGACTCTGCCAGATTCGTATCCGGGAACTTGCCGATGTCTTCGGCCGAGATCGCATCGACGATACCGGGGGATTCGCGCTTGATCGCGATGGCGCGCTCCAGTGACGCGCGAATACCGGTGACGACGATTTCTTCGCCCTGCTGCCCATCTTGCGGCACCGCACTATTGGCAACGTTGTCGGACTGCGCTTGTGCAATCGTTGGCAAGACCATGCAGGCAGCCACTGCCATCATGGAAGCCGAGCGCGACCAAATGATCGAACGCGATACGCTCTTCATGTCCCCTCCTCTGCCGACATTATTCGTCGGAACGCTATTTGTTGCAAATGCCCCGATGCATTAGCGACGGCGGTATCGCTACCATCGGGCACAACATTGTCAATGTTTGAAATACAAAGTTGTTAGACAACTTTGATTTTGTCTGGCGGTGTGTTTTCGATGTTACAGCCTGCAACGAACTTTCACCAGTGCAACAAACTTGCAAACGGTGCCGCAGCGCCGCAATCTGTCCGACCAAAGCCACCTGACGCCCAGCCGGATGATTATTCCGCGCGCGCTAACAATCGGCGTGCCTGTTCCAGATGCGGGCGGTCGATCATCTTGCCGCCCAGCCGCAGCGCGCCGGCAATCGGATGGGCGCGAAACGCCTCCACGATCTCCTCGGCGGCGGCGATTTCCTCGGCGCTGGGCGTGAAGCCGCCGTTGATCGCTTCGATCTGCGCCGGGTGAATCGCCAGCATGCCGGTAAATCCGTCGCGCCGCCCGCGCGCGACATAGGCGGACAGCCCGTCGATATCCGCAATGTCGGGATAGACCGTCTCGATCGCGGCGACTCCCGCAGCATGTGCGGCGAACAACGCCAGCGCGCGCACCATCGCGAAGGGCGCGGTGTAGCCGCCATCCTCCTCCCGCGCACTGGCCGCGCCGATCGCCGCCGGCAGATCCTCCGCGCCCCAGGTGAGCCCGGCGAGGTGCGCCGCAACTTCGCCGTAGCTGCCGAGGTGGAACAGCGCGGCGGGCGTCTCGGTGGCGATGGGGAGGATCGGCGGGCATGCGGCGCCTGCCTGGGCGACCAGCGCCACCAGCGTGCGGATCGCGGCGGCACCATCGGCCTTGGGGAGCACCAGCCCCGCCGGACGGCATGTCGTCAGGGCGGCCAGATCCTCGGCAATGGCCGAGGTGCCCAGCGGATTCACCCGAACGAAGCAGGGCGTATCCGGCATGTCGCCAAGCCATTCGGCGACGGCATCACGGGCGAAATCCTTCCGCTCGGCGAGCACCGAATCCTCGAGGTCGAGGATCAGGGCATCGGCGCCGCTCGCCGCCGCCTTGGCGAAGCGCTCCGGCCGATCGCCCGGCACGAACAACAGCGACCTGAGACGCATGGCACCCCTCCCCATAATTGAGCGGGATGCCATGGCATTATCGGGGCCGGGCTGGCAACTGCCCGGCCCCTTCGGTCATTCGCCGCTGCCGGGCTCGGCGATCTTGCGGTGCTGCTCGGCGGTTACCGATTGCGGCAGCACGCCGGCGCCGGCGACCTGCAGCTTGTTCGAGATGCCCGAGACGATGTTGTCCGTCCCCTTCATCAGCGCCGTCCAGCCATCCTTGGCGACATCGGCGGGATCGGACTTGCTCTCGCTCTGGCCAACCTTGGTGTCCATCATGCCGGCGCGCTCGAAGAACTCGGTCTCAACCGGCCCCGGCAGCAAGGTGGTGATGGTGATGCCCTTCACCTCCTTGAGCTCGTTGCGAATCGCCGCGGCGAAATTGTCGACGAATGCCTTGGAGCCGTTGTACACCGCCTGGAAGCTGCCCGGGATCCAGCCGGCAATCGAGCCGGTGATCAGTACCTTGCCCTCGCCCGCGTCGCGCATCTGGCGCAGCACCTTCTGGAGCAGATAGACGGTGCCGGTGATGTTGGTCTCGATCACGTGTCGCCAGTCGGAGACGTCCTGGTCGAGAAACCCGCCGCCCAGGCCATGGCCGGCATTGGCGCAGAGCAGGTCGACCCGGCGCCCGCCGGCCGCCGCCAACAGCCGATCGACGCCTTCGATGGTCGAAAGGTCGGTCTCGACCGACTGTACGTCGACGCCCTCGCCCTTGAGCGCCGCCGCGGCATCAACCAGTGGCGTGTCCGCCACGACCAGCAGGTCATAGCCGTCGCGCGCCGCGAGCCGCGCCAGTTCCAGGCCGATGCCGGTCGAGGCACCGGTCACGATCGCAAATTTGTTCGCCATTTCCGTGTCTCCGCTTATTCGGCCGCCAGCGCCATGCCGGGCTTCAGCACGACCTTGGTCACTTCGTTCTGGTTGTCATGGAACATCTTGTAGCCCTGCGGTGCCTGCTCCAGCGGCAGGGTGTGGCTGATCAGGAAGGTGGTATCGATCTTCTCTTCCAGGATCGCGTTTAGCAGGGCGGGCATATAGTGCTGGACATGGGTCTGGCCGGTCTTGAGCGTCAGCCCCTTCTCCATCAGCGCGCCGAGCGGGAACTTGTCGACGAAGCCGCCATAGACCGCCGGCATCGAGACACGTCCGCCCTTGCGACAGGCGAGGATCGCCTGGCGGATCGAGTGGATGCGATCGGTGCCGAGGAAGGTCGACTTCTTGATCTGGTCGAGCACGTTGTCGACGAAGAAGCCGTGCGCCTCCAGGCCCACGCTGTCGATCACCGCATCGGGCCCGATGCCACCGGTCATCTCGAACAGCGCGGCCGCCGTGTCGGTCTCCTCGAAGTTGATCGTCTCCGCGCCGAAGCGGCGGGCGAGTTCGAGGCGACGCGGGAAATGGTCGATCGCGATGACGCGCTCGGCACCCATCAGGAAGGCCGACTGCACCGCGAACAGGCCGACCGGGCCGCAGCCCCACACCGCCACGGTGTCGCCCGGCTCGATCTCGGCATTTTCCGCCGCCATCCAGCCGGTGGGCAGGATGTCGGAGAGGAACAGCACCTTGTCGTCCTCGATGCCGTCGGGGATCACGATCGGGCCGACGTCGCTGAACGGCACGCGGACATATTCGGCCTGGCCGCCGGCATGGCCGCCGGTGAGGTGGCTGTAGCCGAACAGCGCGCCCATCGGCTGCCCGTACATTTCCTGCCCGAGGTCCTGGTTGTCGGCGGGCAGCCCGTTCTCGCAGGCGGAGTACTGGTGCTTGCCGCAATGATAGCAGGAGCCGCAGGAGATGGTGAACGGCACCACCACGCGCTGCCCCTTCTTGAGCGTCGAGCGGGCGCCGACCTCGACCACTTCGCCCATGAATTCATGGCCGAGGATGTCGCCGGCCATCATCGTCGGGATGAAGCCGTCATAGAGGTGGAGGTCGGAGCCGCAGATCGCGGTCGAGGTGATCTTGATGATCGCGTCGCGCGGGTTGAGGATCTCGGGATCGTCGACCGTGTCGACGCGGACGTCGTGCTTGCCGTGCCAGGTGAGTGCGCGCATCAGTTCCGCTCCTCTTCGAGCTGTTGCTTGGTGCGGGACGAGGTTGCGATCTCGCCGGTTTCCATCAGTTGCTTGAAACGGCGCAGGTCGCGCTGCGCCTGCATCTTCGGCTCGCGCTGGAAGATGCGGGAGAGGACGCGGCCGATCGTGCCGCCCGGCTGGGCATAGTTGATCGTCGCGACGACCACCGTGCCACGGGTCCCGGCGTCGCGAAACTCGATCCGGCCGCTATTGGGGATGTCGGCGCCGTCCTCGGAAGCCCAGGCGATCAGTTCGCCCTCACGGTCCTCGGTGATCCGCGAGTCCCACTCGACCGTGCCGCCGCCGGGGGATTTCACCACCCAGTGGCTGCGCTCGCTATCGAGCACGTCGATCCGCACGACATTGTCGAGGATCGGCGGCAAATTGCTGAAATCGCGCCAGAAGGCGTAGAGTTCAGCGCGTGGGCGGTTGATCGTCACCGCACGCGCGACGAGCTTGTCGCCGCGCTGGACGATCAGGCCGTCGGTCGCTTCGTCGATAGCCTGCGCCTGGTCGTTGGCAGTACTCAGCGGCGCGTCGTCGTGCGACGCGCGGTTCATCGTGTCGGCCATAATGCCTCCGTTGGCGGTTCAGCCTTGCGGCGAACCGGGCAGCTTCGGGGGAAGATCGTCGTCGCCCTCGGCGGGTGCCGGGGTCGACGTGGCGGCGGGGTTGGTCTCGGTCGAGCCGGGGTCGCGCTGTTCGTCGCGCACCTCGGGATCGTTCGGCGGGGTGGCCATGATCCAGTCTCCTGCACTTGGGGGAGGTGCAGAAGGTAACCACCGGGGCGGGCGCGGGTTGCAAGAATTGTTGAAAGTAACGTGGGTTAGGCGCAGCTCGGCGCGCGGCGGACGGTGGACCAATAGTCCCCCTCCCGCGTGGGAGGGAATGGCCTTACCGCCCGTAGATCCGGTCCAACACCTCGGCCGAGCGCGCCAAATGCGCGGCCTCCGGATCGAAGCGCGGCGAACGTGCCAGTTGCTCCGCCCAGGCTGCAGCCGCCCGGCCGCCCCATGCATCCGGCGGGCTCGCCAGCACCGTCTTGGAGGTGCCGGTAAATCGCTCCGCGACGAAATCGTAGAAGCTGCCGCCGACATTCCGCAGCGTCGCCCCGCCCTCGGTGCCGTAGAACACCGCCGAGATCTCCGCGTCGGTTCCCGCATGCACCCGCCACGAGCAAGCGAGCCGCACATCGGTGTCGCCCGCCCGGAACGCGGCGGTGGCATAGTCCTCTACCTGCATTGCGCCGAGCGGCTGCCCCTGTGCACGCAGCGACGCCGACACCCCGTCCACCACCGGAAAGCCCAGCGTCCACAGCGCCAGGTCTACCAGATGCACGCCCAGATCGATCACGCAGCCGCCGCCCGACTGCGCCGGATCGTAGAACCACGGCTTGTCCGGCCCATAGGCGTTGTGGAACACCAGATCGACCGCGAAGACATGGCCGAGCGCCCCGCCCTGCACCAGCTTGGCGATCGCGCGCATGCCCTCGGTATGCCGATAGGAGAGATCGACGCCCAGGAGGCGGTCGGCGGTTCGCGCAGCCGCGATCACGGCGTCCACTTCGTCGGCGGTGCGGCCCAGCGGCTTCTGGCAGAACACCGCCGCGCCTGCTTCCAAGGCGCGGATGCTCTGCTCCGCGTGCAGCGCGCTGGGCGTGGCGATGACGATGCCGTCGAGGCCGAGCCCCAGCATCGCCTCCACCCCGTCGACCGCCTGCGCACCGGGTGCCAGTACCCGCGCCTGCTCGGCGCCCTCGGGCGACGGGTCGGCAAAGGCAGCCGCCTCGATCGCGCCGGTGGCGAGCATCGCCTCCATCCGGTGGCGGCCGATCCAGCCGGTGCCGAGGAACCCTACCCGCGGCCTCATCGCAGCACCACCAGTGCCTTGACGAAATGCTCGGGCTTGTCGCGGGTCGCCGCCAGCGCTTCCCCAAGTTCCTCCAGCGCATAGCGATGGGTATAGAGCGGCGTCGGGTCGAGCCGCCCGCTCGCCACCGCGCCTACCGCCTCGCGCAGTCCCTGCATCTGCACCGCAGGGTCGCGCTCATGGGCGTTGATCACGTCGATGCCCTTCCAGTTCCAGCCCTGCATGTTCACCTGGCGCGGCCCGTCCTGGTGATAGCCGGCCACCACCAGCTTGCCGCCGAAGCCGACCAGCTCGCCCGCGAGATCGAGCGGCCATTGCTTGCCGACCGCCTCGATCACCCGGGCGCACATCGCGTCCTCGGTCAGGGCCTTCACCGCATCGATGATTGCGTAGTGATCGTGCATCGGGATCGTCTCGGCCGCCCCGTAGCGCTTGGCGAGATCGAGCGATTCCTGCCGCCGCGAAATCGCGATCACCCGCGCGCCCGCATCGCTGGCCAGCTTGGTCAGCACCGCGCCGAGAAAGCCGATGCCGATGATCGCCACGGTCTGCCCTGCGCGGATGTCGCTGCGGCGGAAGATGTTGAACGCGCAGCCCAAGGGCTCGCCGGGAAAGGGCTGGCCGGAAAGGCTGTCGGGCAGCTTCACCACCATGTCGGCCGGCGCCACGTCGTAATCGGCGAAGCTGCGGAAGGAGAGCGAGGCGACCCGATCGCCCGGCATCAGTCCTTCCACGCCCTCCCCCACCACGTCGATCTCGCCCCAGCCTTCATGGCCGAGACCGCCGGGATCGCCGGGGAACTGGCTCCATGGCTGGCCCTGCCACGGCTCGACATTGGAGGCGCACACGCCGCAGCCTTCCAGCCGGATCCGCACCTCGCCCGGGCCGGGCGCGGGCAGCGTCGCGGTTTCGATCCGGAACTGCTCCGGCCCTTCGAGGATCGCCGCGCGCATCATGCGCCCTCTCCCTGCAACCAATTGATATTACGTGATGTTGGAGCGTGATGATAGAACCACGCCAGGGCATGGGCGCCACGCTCCGCCAGAACATCGAAGACCTCACGGCGCGGCAGCGCGAGGATGCCGAGCGCGCATCGCTCAGTGACAAGGTGGCGGATCGGATCACCCGCTTCACGGGATCGATGACGTTCGTGGTGCTGCATCTGGTCCTCTTCGGCGTCTGGATTTCGGTGAATCTGGGAGTGCTGCCGGTGCTGCCGCGGTTCGATCCCACCTTCGTTGCGCTGGCGATGGTCGCGTCGGTGGAGGCGATCTTCCTCTCGACCTTCGTGCTGATCAGCCAGAACCGTATGGCGGCGGTCGCCGATCGGCGGGCGGACCTGGACCTGCATGTCGGCCTGCTCACCGAGCATGAACTGACCAAGCTGGCCGGGCTGGTGGCGCGGATCGCGGAAAAGCTCGACCTTTCGGCGGGCGATCCCGAGTTTGCGGAAGTCCATGCGGATGTGCAGCCGGTCCAGGTGCTCGATGCGCTCGACGAGAGCCGGAAGGAAAAGGGGATCGAGTGAGCCCCTAAATTCCTCCCCGGCACGGGGAGGGGGACCATTCGCGCAGCGGATGGTGGAG
>JAPJRE010000179.1 GCA_030824725.1 Sphingomonas sp. | reverse complement strand
GCCATGACCCGTGCCGTCCGATCGGGCGTGCAGCGTGCAGCCCTTCGCAGAATCGGCAGACACTCGACGGAGCGCGGACATGAACGGGTTTGAAGGCATCACAGGCGTCACGCGCCGCGAGCTGCTCGAAGGAGCGCTGGCGGTGGGCGCCGTTGCGGCGGTGATTCCCGCCGCGCAGGCGGCGGCGTTCGGCCGCATGGAACACGGAGAAGCGAACATGGCTACCATCACGGTCAAGGACGGCACGACGATCTTCTACAAGGACTGGGGCCCCAAGACCGCCCAGCCGATCGTTTTCCACCATGGCTGGCCGCTCTCGGCGGACGATTGGGATGCCCAGATGCTGTACTTCCTGCAGCACGGCTACCGCGTGATCGCGCATGACCGCCGCGGTCATGGTCGCTCGACCCAGACCGACACCGGCAACGACATGGCGACCTATGCCGCAGACGTGATCGAACTGGCCGACGCGCTCGACCTCAAGAACGCCGTACATATCGGTCACTCGACCGGCGGCGGCGAAGTCGCGGCCTATGTCGCGCGCTCCAAGCCGGGCCGCGTCGCCAAGGCGGTGCTGGTCGGCGCGATCCCGCCGATCATGGTCAAGACCGCCAGCAACCCCGGCGGCCTGCCGATCGAGGTGTTCGACGGCTTCCGCGCCGCGCTCGCCGCGAACCGCGCGCAATTCTACCTCGATGTGCCGTCGGGCCCGTTCTACGGTTTCAACCGTCCGGGCGCGAAAGTCTCGCAGGGCATCATCCAGAATTGGTGGCGCCAGGGCATGATCGGCGGCGCGAAGGCGCAGTATGACTGCATCAAGGCCTTCTCCGAAACCGACCAGACCGAGGATCTGAAGAAGATTCAGGTGCCGGTGCTGTTCATGCACGGCGACGACGACCAGATCGTGCCGATCGCGGACTCGGCGATGCTGGGCGTGAAGCTGGTCAAGAATGGCGAGCTGAAGGTCTACAAGGGCTATCCGCACGGCATGCTGACAACGCACGCCGACGTGCTGAACCCCGATCTGCTGGCGTTCATCCGCAAGTGATGCGCTGACAAACGGGCCGCGTCTGCCAGTTCGGCGGGCGCGGCCCTTTTCGCGTGTGCGGGCGGTTAAGCATGTTCGGCAACCGCTTGTTCACGTGCTGCTGCGACACTGGCGCATCGGAGTAGCGCCATGATCGCCACCAACATTGCCCTTACGGGGGTCCAGGCCAGCGTCGCGCGGATCAACGTCAGCGCGCAGAATGTCGCCAACGTCAATACCACTGGCGAGACCGTCAAGGCGGTGACGGCGGCGAATGCGATCGGCAAGACGGTCAACCACGCCTATCAGCCGATCGCGCTGTACCAGGCCGCGGCGGCCGGGGGCGGCGTCAACGCCAAGCCGGTGCCGGCGGTGCCGGCCACTGGGCCGCGTTATGACCCGGAGTCGCAAGATGCCGATGAAGATGGGAACATCGAGGCGCCCGATATCGATTTCGCGAGCGAGGATGTCGAGCAGCGCAAGGCGCTCTTCTCGTTCCGCGCGAACCTTTCGGTGATGAAGACCGAGGACCGGATGATGGGTTCGCTGCTCGACATGCGCGTCTGAGGGCGTCCGGCCCGCTTTTCCAAATTGATCGTCATTCCTGCGAAGGCGGGATTCCATTTGCCAGGACGCTGCGGACCGAACCGCGCCATTAGCGCCAATGGACTCCCGCCTTCTTAGGAATGACGGGGTATATTGCCGTGGGTGATGACCCTCTCCCCGGAGGGAGAGGGCATAGCCTCGTCACGCCAGCGTCAGGCCGACGTCCACGTTGCCGCGGGTCGCGTTCGAATAGGGGCACACCTGGTGCGCGGCGTCGACCAGCTTCTGCGCTTCCTCGCGATCGAGGCCGGGCAGGTTGACCAGCAGATCGGCGGTGATGCCGAAGCCGCCTTCCGAACGCGGGCCGATGCCCACCGTCGCGGTGACCGTCACATCGGCCGGCACCTTGATCTTCATGCCCGCGCCGACCGCCTTGAGCGCGCCGATGAAGCAGGCCGAATAGCCCGCGGCGAACAGCTGCTCGGGGTTGGTGCCATCGCCGCCGGCGCCGCCCAGTGCCTTCGGAGTCGAGAGCTTCACGTTTAGGACGCCGTCTTCCGAACGCGCGCTGCCGTCACGCCCGCCGGTTGCAGTTGCCTTGGTGGTGTACTTCACATCGACCGACATCGGGTGTCTCCTTTCAATTCCGCGATAATCATTATCGCGATAAATCTGAAATAGGGGAGTCCGTGCCCCTTGTCCAGAGAAATCTTTATCGCGATATATGTTTCGTCCCGCCGCGGTTCGGCGGGGAGGAGTTTCTGCCCATGCCTGCCCCGCTTCCGCTCGACGGCCAGCTCTGCTTTTCGCTCTACAGCGCGAGCATGGCGATCACCCGCGTCTACAAGCCGATCCTTGATCAGCTGGGGATCACCTATCCGCAATATCTGGTGCTCCACGCGCTATGGGAGAAGGACGGACGCACGGTGGGGGCGATCGGCGAGCGGCTCGCGCTCGAGTCGAGTACGATCACGCCGCTGGTGAAGCGGCTGGAGGCCGCCGGGCTGGTCGAGCGCAAGCGGAACCCGGAGGACGAGCGCCAGGTCCAGGTGTTCCTCACCGAGCAAGGCCAAGCGATCCGCGAGCAATGCGGCTGCCTGGGGGAGGCGATCCTCGAGAAGACCGACCTGACGCTGGAGCGGCTGGCGGCGCTCAATAGCGAAGCGCAGGCGCTGCGGGATTCGCTGGCGCGGGAGTGACGGCTCCGGTTCCCACACGCTCTAACGTCATCCCCGCGAAGGCGGGGATCCATTGGCGCTGAGCCCGCGATTTTGTCCCAGTTTCCTGGCAACTGGTTTCCCGCCTTCGCGGGAATGACGAGGGTGTTTGTGGCAAAGCGAGCCGGCTAGCGCGCAATCCCTGGTTTGCCGCTTCGTCCCACCGCGCTAAGGGATGATAACGCGCCCCCCTTACATCTCCTGGAACCCAATTTTCGATGCTGCGCCTGTCCGGACTGTCCCTGCCGCTAGACCATCCCGCCGATGCGATTGCCCCGGCGATCGCGGCGCGGCTGGGCGTGGCGCCGGCCGAGGTGCGAGGCTTCACCGTGTTCAAGCGCGGCAACGATGCGCGGCGGCGCAATGCGATCCTGCTGGTCTACACCGTCGACGTCGATCTGACGAGCGAGGCCGAAGTGCTGGCGCGCCTCGCCGGCGACAAGGACGTGCGTCCCACGCCGGACATGACCTACCGCCCGCCGGTGCACGCGCCTGAGGACTGGCAGGGCCTGCGCCCGGTGGTGATCGGGGCGGGGCCGTGCGGCCTCTTCGCCGGACTGATCCTCGCTCAGATGGGCTTCCGCCCGATCATCGTCGATCGCGGCAAGATCGTGCGCGAGCGCACCAAGGATACATGGGGCCTGTGGCGACGCTCCGAGCTCAATCCGGATTCGAACGTCCAGTTCGGCGAGGGCGGGGCAGGGACCTTCTCGGACGGCAAGCTCTATTGCCGGGTCAAGGACCCGCGCTTCCTCGGCCGCAAGGTGCTCGAGGAATTCGTGAAGGCCGGCGCGCCCGACGACATCCTGTGGCAGGCACATCCGCATATCGGCACCTTCCGCCTCGTTACGATGGTGGAGAGCATGCGCCGCACGATCGAGGAACTGGGCGGCGAATATCGCTGGCAGACCCGCGTCGACGCGATCGAGCTCGACGCCGAGCGCAAGATGCGCGGCCTGCACCTGCACGACGGCAGCTTTCTGGAGGCCGACCATGTCGTGCTCGCGGTGGGCCATAGCGCGCGGCCGACCTTCGAGATGCTCCACCGCATGGGCGTGCATCTGGAGGCCAAGCCCTTCTCGATCGGCGTGCGGATCGAGCATCCGCAGAGCTGGATCGACCAGGCGCGCTTCGGCAATTGCGCCAAGCATCCGGACCTGGGCGCGGCCGCCTATGCGCTGTCGCACCACTGCGCCAATGGCCGCACCGTGTACAGCTTCTGCATGTGCCCGGGCGGGCGGGTGGTGGCGGCAACCTCGGAGGAGGGCCGCGTCGTCACCAACGGCATGAGCCAATATTCGCGCGCCGAGTTCAACGCCAATTCGGGCCTGGTCGTCGCGATCGATCCCGCGCGCGATTATCCCGGAGGGCCGCTGGCGGGCATCGAGCTCCAGCGCAAATGGGAGGATGCGGCCTTTATCGCCGGCGGCTCGAACTACAACGCGCCGGGCCAGCTGGTCGGCGACCTGCTTGCCGGACGCCCCTCGACCGCGCTGGGGCAGGTGGTGCCGAGCTACAAGCCGGGCGTCACTCCCACCGACCTTTCGGCCTGTCTGCCCGACTTTGTGATCGAGGCGTTCCGCGAGGCTCTGCCGGTGTTCGGCCGCCAGATCGCCCGCTACGACCATCCCGAGGCGGTGATGACCGGGGTGGAGACGCGCACCTCCTCGCCGGTGCGGATCACCCGCGGGGTGGATCTGCAGAGCCTCAACACGCCGCGCTTGTTTCCGGCGGGCGAGGGCGCGGGCTATGCCGGCGGCATCCTCTCGGCGGCGATCGACGGAATCAAGGTCGCCGAGGCGGTCGCGAAGAGCATGACGGCCGGTTAACCACCGGATTTTCCCGGGATCCCGGATCGCGACGGCGCCGTGTCTATAATGAACGGCGAAGGGAACGATTGTGCAGGATTACCGGGAAGCCGCGCGGCTCGACGCGCTGCATCAGCTGAAGCTGCTCGACACGCCCCCGAGCGAGCATTTCGACCGCATCACGCGGATGGCGGCGCAGATCTTCGGCCTGCCGATCGCGGCGGTGTCGCTGACCGACAGGGACCGGCAATGGTTCAAGTCGCGCGTCGGCGTGGAGCATTGCAGCATCCCGCGCGACAAGGCGCTTTGCGCGGAAGTCGCCGAAACGCGCGATTTGGTCGTGATCGAGGATTTCGCGACGCACGCTTGTTACGCGGACAGCCTGCTGGCCGAACATGGCACCCGCTTCTATGCCGGGGCGCCGCTGGTGACCAGGGAGGGCTATGGGCTCGGCGCGCTGTGCGTGCTGGGCGCCGAGCCGCGCATCGCCAAGCCCGAGGAACTGGCGGCGCTGACCGATCTCGCTGCCATGGTGATGGAGCAGATCGAGCTGCAGCATGCCTTTGGGCGGATCGATCCGATCAGCGGACTGCCGACGCGAGAGCAATTCCGCGACGATCTGGCCGATCTCGCGCTCGACTGCCCCGGCCAGGCGCGTATTGCCGTGGTCGCCGATCTTGCCCGCGACGACCAGATCGCGAAGATCGTCGGGGCGATGGGCGCCGCCCGGCTCGATGAAATGGTGCGCGAGGCAGCGCACGCGATCCAGAACGTGCTCGGTCCGAACCGGACCGCCTATCATGTCGGCACGACTCAGTTCGCCTTCCTGTCGCCACCCGACATGGAGGTGCAGGCCTATATCACGGTGCTCGAACGCGGCTTCGAGGTAATTCGGGCGACGTCGAGCGTCCGATTCGTCACCAGCGTGGCCATCGGCGTCCGCCCGTTCCGGTTGGGTGAAGTTACACCCGAAGACGTGCTGCGCGGCGCTGCCAGCGCGGCGCAGGACGCGCGCCGCATCGATGGTGCTATCGCGCTTTATTCCGAAGCGCGCGACCATGCGATGCGCCGACACTACGATCTGCTGCAAGATTTCGGCGCGGCCCTGGAAGCGGAGGATCAGCTGCGGCTGGTCTTCCAGCCGCGTGTCGACCTTGCCACGGGGCGCTGCCTCGGCGCGGAGACGCTCCTGCGCTGGCGCCATCCGACTCTGGGCGAAGTGTCGCCGGGCGAATTCATCCCGATTATCGAGCAAACAGCGTTGGCTCGCCCGACAACGCAATGGGTGCTGGAGCACGCGCTCGACCAGCTTGCCGCCTGGCAGGCGGCCGGGCTGGACCTGACGCTGTCGGTCAACATCTCGGCCGCCAACCTTATGGAAGCGGACCTTATCCAGCGCATCCAGCTGGCGCTGATCGCCCGCCAGCTGCGCCCCGCACAGTTGGAGATCGAACTCACCGAAAGCGCGATGATGGCGCAGCCGGAAAAGGCGCTGGCGATACTGCGCGAGCTGGCCGAGGCGGGGATGGCGCTGGCGATCGACGATTTCGGTACCGGCCACAGCAGCCTTGCCTATCTCCAGCAGGTGCCCTCGGCGCGCTGTGCGTGCTGGGCGCCGAGCCGCGCATCGCCAAGCCCGAGGAACTGGCGGCGCTGACCGATCTCGCTGCCATGGTGATGGAGCAGATCGAGCTGCAGCATGCCTTTGGGCGGATCGATCCGATCAGCGGACTGCCGACGCGAGAGCAATTCCGCGACGATCTGGCCGATCTCGCGCTCGACTGCCCCGGCCAGGCGCGTATTGCCGTGGTCGCCGATCTTGCCCGCGACGACCAGATCGCGAAGATCGTCGGGGCGATGGGCGCCGCCCGGCTCGATGAAATGGTGCGCGAGGCAGCGCACGCGATCCAGAACGTGCTCGGTCCGAACCGGACCGCCTATCATGTCGGCACGACTCAGTTCGCCTTCCTGTCGCCACCCGACATGGAGGTGCAGGCCTATATCACGGTGCTCGAACGCGGCTTCGAGGTAATTCGGGCGACGTCGAGCGTCCGATTCGTCACCAGCGTGGCCATCGGCGTCCGCCCGTTCCGGTTGGGTGAAGTTACACCCGAAGACGTGCTGCGCGGCGCTGCCAGCGCGGCGCAGGACGCGCGCCGCATCGATGGTGCTATCGCGCTTTATTCCGAAGCGCGCGACCATGCGATGCGCCGACACTACGATCTGCTGCAAGATTTCGGCGCGGCCCTGGAAGCGGAGGATCAGCTGCGGCTGGTCTTCCAGCCGCGTGTCGACCTTGCCACGGGGCGCTGCCTCGGCGCGGAGACGCTCCTGCGCTGGCGCCATCCGACTCTGGGCGAAGTGTCGCCGGGCGAATTCATCCCGATTATCGAGCAAACAGCGTTGGCTCGCCCGACAACGCAATGGGTGCTGGAGCACGCGCTCGACCAGCTTGCCGCCTGGCAGGCGGCCGGGCTGGACCTGACGCTGTCGGTCAACATCTCGGCCGCCAACCTTATGGAAGCGGACCTTATCCAGCGCATCCAGCTGGCGCTGATCGCCCGCCAGCTGCGCCCCGCACAGTTGGAGATCGAACTCACCGAAAGCGCGATGATGGCGCAGCCGGAAAAGGCGCTGGCGATACTGCGCGAGCTGGCCGAGGCGGGGATGGCGCTGGCGATCGACGATTTCGGTACCGGCCACAGCAGCCTTGCCTATCTCCAGCAGGTGCCCGCGCATGTCGTGAAGATCGATCAGGCCTTCGTGCGGGGGCTAAGCTCCGCTTCGGGTGCCGATTTTGTGCTGGTCGAGACGATGGTCGGCCTGCTCCACAAGCTCGGCCGCCGCATCGTGGCCGAGGGGGTGGAAACCGCAGAGGCCGCCGCGATCCTGGCCGGCATGGGCTGCGAGGAAGCACAGGGCTATTGGTTCGCGCGGCCGCTGGAAGTGCCGGCCTTCGCCGAATGGATCGCGTCCCGGACTGCACTGGCAGCCTGAGCATGTCCTCCCCGGCACGCCGGGGGAGGACATGCTCTTGTTTCGGTATTACGCGGCTTCGCTGAACTGCAGCGCCGCCAGCCGGGCGTAGAGCCCGCCCTTGGCGACCAGTTCGGCATGGGTGCCGGTCTCGACGATCCGGCCACCGTCCATCACGATGATCCGCCCGGCCGCGCGCACCGTCGCGAGGCGGTGCGCGATCACCAGCGTGGTGCGGCCCTGCATCAGATGCTCGAGCGCATCCTGCACCAGCTTCTCGCTCTCGGCGTCGAGCGCGCTGGTCGCTTCGTCGAGCAGCAGGATCGGCGCGTCGCGGAGCAGGGCGCGGGCGATGGC
>JAPJRE010000178.1 GCA_030824725.1 Sphingomonas sp. | reverse complement strand
CAGCGGACGTGATCGTGATCCCGCGCTCCTGCTCCTGCTCCATCCAGTCCATCGTCGCGGTGCCTTCGTGCACTTCGCCGATCTTGTAGGACTTGCCGGTGTAATAAAGGATACGCTCGGTCGTGGTCGTCTTACCGGCGTCGATATGGGCCATGATGCCGATGTTGCGGTAACGCTCGAGCGGATGGCTGCGGGCCATGATCGTGGTTTCCTTGAAAATTTGGGGAGCCGGACCGTCCGGCTCCCCAATATGTAGGGTCGAAAGTTACCAGCGGTAGTGGCTGAAGGCGCGGTTCGCTTCCGCCATGCGGTGCGTGTCTTCGCGCTTCTTGACCGCGTTGCCGCGGTTGTTCGCCGCATCCATCAGCTCGCCCGAAAGACGGGCGGCCATGGTGTGCTCGCTGCGGTTGCGGGCCGAGGCGATCAGCCAGCGGATCGCGAGCGCCTGCGCACGCTCCGGACGAACTTCGACCGGAACCTGATAGGTCGCACCGCCGACGCGGCGGCTACGGACTTCGATGCCGGGCTTCACGTTGTTCAGCGCGTCATGGAAGACGCCGATCGGCTCGCGCTTGGCGCGCTGCTCGACGGTTTCCAGGGCACCGTAGACGATCGCTTCTGCAACGGCCTTCTTGCCGTCCAGCATGACCGAATTCATGAACTTCGACAGAACCTGATCCCCATAGACGGGATCGGGCAGGATTTCCCGCTTTTCGGGACGACGACGACGTGCCATCTCACATATTTCCTTCTGAACTTCAGCCGATCCGGAACATGTCCGGGGCTTACTATGGCCTGATTACTTCGGACGCTTCGCGCCGTACTTCGAACGGCTCTGCTTGCGATCCTTGACGCCCTGCGTATCCAGTACGCCGCGAAGGACGTGGTAGCGGACGCCGGGAAGGTCGCGCACACGGCCACCGCGGATGAGCACCACCGAGTGCTCCTGCAGGTTGTGGCCTTCGCCCGGGATGTAGCTGATGACTTCGCGGCTGTTGGTCAGACGGACCTTGGCCACCTTGCGAAGCGCCGAGTTCGGCTTCTTCGGGGTCGTCGTGTACACGCGAGTGCAGACACCGCGCTTCTGCGGGTTCTGTTCCATCGCAGGGACCTTGGACTTGGCCTTCTGCGGTTCGCGGCCCTTGCGGACCAGCTGGTTAATCGTCGGCATGAAGCCCTTCACCTTTCAGATGGTTACTTTGCTGGAGCCCTGTTGGACAGAATACGAAAAAGCCCCGAAGGCCTCAGCCCCCCGGGCGATTGCGTCTCCAGCAACGTTCAGCTCTTTGTACCCAAGGCAGGAATCGCCCTACCCGGAACCGGGCGGCCTATACCGATGCAGGGCGATCCGGTCAACAGCGCCACCCTTCGGGTCGCCGCAGCGCCAGCGTTAACCCTTTCCAGGGGCTGCTCCCCGGCGGCAGCTGTGCTAGCGCGTATGCCGAATGGGTTCAGCATGGGGGTGTCGCGCATGTTCAACGGCAATCGCAATCGGGAGGATCGCGCCGCATCCGGCGGTGGCGCCGCGCAGGCCAATGCCCGGCGCGGGCAGTTCTCGGTGCTCGGCGCCGACATCGTCATCACCGGCAACCTCACCGCGACCTCCGATTTGCACATCGACGGCCGCATTGAAGGCGATGTCCGCTGCGGCAGCCTGGTGCAAGGCGCCGAGAGCCAGATCTTCGGCCGAGTCGAGGCCGAGGACGCCCGGCTCGCCGGGGCCGTCGAGGGGTCGGTGCGCGCCCGCCAGCTCACGATCGAGCGGACCGCGCGGATCGCCGGCGATGTCGAGTATGAGACGATCATGGTCGAACAGGGCGGCCATATCGACGGCCGGCTCAAGCACATGAGCGGCGCGACCGCCACGGTCGCGCCGCCGGTGCTGATCAAGGCGAGCGAGGAAGCGGCCTAAGACCCCTTCCCCAAACCGGCCCGGGGCTCGCTCACATGGCCCTGATCATGTCGTAATGCTTGGAAATCACCGGCTCGGCGTCCCTTGCGAAGTCGCGCAGCTGCGCCACGTCGCCGCCCTGGGCATAGGCCTGCACCGCGGCGAGCGCCTTCTGGTGCGCGACGACCTGCTGGCTCTTGTACGCCGTATCGAACGCGGTGCCGGTCGCCGACTGCAGCGTCTGCAGGTTCGCCTGCTGCTCGTCGGTCATCGCCGGCGCCGGGGTGATCGCCGGGCTGGCCTTGCCGCCCGCCGCCTTCAGCTTGGCGGTCGAACTGGTGTGCTCCTCTACCATATCGCTGCCGAAATCCTTGAGATCGCTGGTCGTCGCCTTTTGCTGGGCGAGCTTGCCCGCGGCGATCTCATAGGCGTCGCTCGCCGCGACGGTGTTGGCGAAATCCTGCCCGGTCATCGGCGCGGCGGCCATCGCGTTGCCGTCCATGCCGTTCATTGCGCCCATATTGTCGCCCATCATCTCGCCCGCGGGCAGGTCGGTGACGGTGTCGCCGCTGTTCATGACGTCGGTGCCATTGTCACTGTTGCCGCCACAGGCAGCGAGCGCGAATAGCGGGGCGGCGCCCAGGATCAACAGGTGCTTCTTCATCATACAGACCTCCTCGTTTCCCGGACCGAACGCCCCGCCCCCGGCAGCGTTCCGAAACAAGCACCTTATCTACTTGAGTTAGCATCATAAGTTACCCAGCACCGCCGCGTATGCGCAACAATGCCCGGCACTTCGTCGACAGATTGGTGCAGCGCAACGCGATTGGTGCACCGCGCAAACTTAAGTTACTTTGTATCCATTTACCGGTTAAATTCAGTCCTTAGCTCTGGAGCCCCACGCTCAAGAGGACTCCAACGATGGATCAGGATGAACGAACCCGCCGCATGGAACGCCTGCGAAGCTCGATCGCGCTGCTGCTGTTCGGGCTGGGCACGCTCGCCTTCCTGATCGCGATCGATCGCCCCGAATGGTTCCATCTGCGCCCCGCGAGCGGAACCGCTGCGGCGATGTCGCACGCGGCGAGCCCCGCGCCCGATCGAAACGACGGCTGACCGGACCCACAAACCTTCTCGCGCGTATAGTCCGCCCATGATCGTCACCACCGCCCCCCGCGCCAAGCAGGTCCTTCGCGAAATCTGGATGCCCCTGGCGCTGCTGTTCCTCTGGGACGTCGTCGTCACCATCGTCTATTTCGTGCTGCCGTTCCGCGCGCCTTCGCTGCCGCTGACGCTGTTCGGATCGGTGCTGGCGCTGTTCCTCGGATTCCGCTCCAACTCGGCCTATCAGCGCTGGTGGGAGGGCCGCGGGCTGTGGGGGCTGATGATCAACGCCAGCCGCAACCTGGCGCGGATGGCGCGCAACTATCTGCCGGATGGGGAGGCGGTCGATCTCAAGCGCACCATCGTGCTGCGCCAGATCGCCTATGTGAACGCGCTGCGCTGCCAGCTGCGCCGCCAGCCGGCGGACCAGGAGGTACTGCGCTTCCTCTCGCGGGGCGAGGCCGATTATGCGCTGGCCCGCACCAACATCGCCAACGGCATCGTCGACGGCACCGGCCGGCGGATCGAGATCGCGCGGTCCAAAGGCTGGATCAATCCGATGCAGCAGCATTCGATGGAAAGCGTGCTGATCGACATCGCCAATGCCCAGGGCGGCATGGAGCGGCTGAAGAACACGCCGCTGCCGATGCAATTCCGCTTCGTGCCGACTGCCTTCACCCACATCTTCTGCGTGCTGCTGCCGATCGGGCTGGTCGAGACGCTGGGCGTCGCCACGCCCCTCGGCTCGACCATTGCCGGGCTGATGTTCCTGGCGGTGCTCGCGATCGGCGACGACCTGGTCGACCCCTTCGCCAACACGGTGCACGACCTGCCGCTCAATTCGATGTGCCGCACGATCGAGATCGATTTGCTCCAGGCCATCGGCGACCCCGCGCCCGAGCCCGCGACTCCCGACAAGGCCGGCGTACTGTGGTAAGGGCGCGCGCGGACGGGTGACGCCTCGCGGGCCAACCTACCTCCGGCGCGGCCCGCCTTGCGCGCACGCCCCCGCACCCCCTATACGTTCCGCATGTCCGAAGACCTCTTCGCTGCGCCCTCCGTCCCCGCCGGCACCTATGACGCCTCGTCGATCGAGGTGCTCGAAGGCCTGGAGCCGGTGCGGCGCCGGCCGGGCATGTATATCGGCGGCACCGACGAGCGCGCGCTCCACCATCTCGCCGCCGAAATCCTCGACAATGCGATGGACGAAGCGGTCGCGGGGCACGCCAATCGCATCGAGGTGACGCTCGCCGCGCCCAACCGCATCACCATCGTCGACAATGGCCGCGGCATGCCGGTCGATCCGCACCCGCGCTTTCCGGACAAGTCGGCGCTCGAGGTGATTCTCTCGATGCTCCACTCGGGCGGCAAATTCTCGGGCAAGGCCTATGCCACCTCGGGCGGCCTGCACGGCGTCGGCATCTCGGTGGTCAACGCGCTGTCGGTGGACACGGTGGTCGAGGTGGCACGCGACAAGCAGCTCTATCGCCAGCGCTTCAGCCAGGGCCAGACGCTCGGCCCGCTGGAGAAGATCGGCGGCACGCCCAACCGGCGCGGCACCAGCGTCGCCTTCACCCCCGATCCCGAGATCTTCGGCGAGATGCTGTTCAAGCCCGCGCGGCTGTACAAGCTCGCCCGTTCCAAGGCCTATCTGTTCGCCGGGGTCGAGATCCGCTGGAAGTGCGATCCGTCGCTGATCACCGACGACACGCCCGCCGAAGCCGTGTTCCAGTTCCCCGGCGGCCTCGCCGACCATCTGAAGGAGCAGGTCGGCACGCGCGAATGCGCCACCGCCGATTTCTTCGCGGGCACCCAGGAATTTCCCGATTCGCAGGGCCGCGTCGAATGGGCGGTCGCCTGGCCGCTGTGGAGCGACGGCAGCTATAGCTGGTACTGCAACACCATCCCGACCCCCGACGGCGGCACCCATGAGCAGGGCCTGCGCCAGGCCCTGGTGCGGAGTCTGCGCAGCTTCGCCGACCTGGTCGGCAACAAGAAGGCCAAGGATCTCAACCCGGACGACGTGGTGACGGGCTCCGAGGTGATGCTCTCGGTGTTCATACGCGAGCCGCAGTTCCAGAGCCAGACCAAGGACCGGCTGACCAGCCCCGAGGCGACCGCGCTCGTCGAAAAGGCGGTGCGCGACCATTTCGACCACTTCCTCACCGACAATATGGAGCGCGGCAAGGCGCTGCTCGGCTATGTGCTGGAGCGGATGGACGATCGCCTGCGCCGCAAGCAGGAGCGCGAGGTCAAGCGCAAGTCGGCGACGAGCGGCCGCAAGCTGCGCCTGCCCGGCAAGCTGACCGACTGTTCGGCCGACAGCCCCGAGGGCACCGAGCTGTTCATCGTCGAGGGCGATTCGGCCGGCGGATCGGCCAAGCAGGCACGCGACCGCAAGACCCAGGCGATCCTGCCGATCCGCGGCAAGATCCTCAACGTCGCCAGCGCCACCTCGGCCAAGATCCTGGCGAACCAGGAAATCGCCGACCTGATCCAGGCGCTGGGCTGCGGCACCCGCAAGGACTGCGACGCGGCCCAGCTGCGCTACGAGCGCATCATCATCATGACCGACGCGGACGTCGACGGCGCACACATCGCGACGCTGCTGATGACCTTCTTCTTCCAGGAGATGCCGGACCTGGTGCGCAAGGGGCATCTCTACCTCGCCCAGCCGCCGCTCTACCGCCTGACGGTGGGCTCGAAGAGCCTCTATGCCCGCGACGATGCGCACCGCATCGAGATCGAGAAGACGGCGTTCAAGGGCAAGAAGGTGGAAGTCAGCCGGTTCAAGGGTCTCGGCGAGATGAACCCGAACCAGCTCAAGGAAACCACCATGGACCCGGCCACGCGCGGCATGCTGCGCGTGACGCTGCCGCAGGAATATGAGGAGCGCGCCGGGGTGAAGGACCTGGTCGACCGGCTGATGGGCAACAATCCCGCGCATCGCTTCGCCTTCATCCAGGAGAATGCGGCGCGGCTCGACGAAGAGGTGATCGACGCCTGAAGATGTGCGCAGGCTTGCGCGCAGCGGGGCCATGTGTACCATCCCTCTAACACAGGGGAGATACTCCGATGCGTGCCATCGCCTTTCTCGCGCCGCTGCTTGCCTGCGCCACGCCCGGTCTGGCGCAGACCACGCCCCCTGCTCCCGCCGCCGCACCCGTGCAGGCGGCCAAGGAATTCCGCGATCGGGTCAACCAGCTGCCCGATCTGTTGCAGGGCAAGGGCGACTATGACGCCGCCTTCGCCGACGCCTTCCGCGCACAGGTGCCGAAGGCCAAGTTCGACGCGGTGCTCCAGCAGATCGCGGCCGCGGCCGGGCCTTATTCCGACCTGCAAAAGCTGGAGGCGAAGACGCCGTGGAGCGGTACGCTGACGGTCGAGTATCGCGATGCGATCGCCACCGTGGCGATCGACGTCGATCCAGCCGGCGACCACCGCATCACCGGCCTGCTGGTGCAGGGCATGACTGCGCGCGAGGCAACGCTCGATGCGGTCGAGGCGACGCTGAAGGGGCTGCACGGCCGCACGGGCTATGTGCTGGCCAGGCTGGGCGACGGCAAGCCGCAGCTGCTCCGCCAACACCATGCCGATCAGGCCTTCGCGATCGGCTCGGAATTCAAGCTGGTGATCCTCGCCGAGCTGATCCGCGCGATCAATGGCGGCGAGCGCCGCTGGGACGACCTGGTCACGCTGGATGGCAGCGCGCTGCCCGGCGGCGGATACACCGCCACGCCGGCGGGAACCAAGGTAACGCTGCGCGAACTCGCCACGCAGATGATCTCGATCAGCGATAACAGCGCGACCGACGTCCTGCTCAAGACGCTGGGGCGCGAGAAGGTGGAAGCAATGCTGCCGGTCCTCGGCATCGCCGATCCTGCCCGCAACCGGCCCTTCCTCGGCACCGCGGAGGTTTTCAAGCTGAAGACCATCCCGGCGCTGCGCGACCGCTATCTCGCCGCCAACGAGGCCGGGCGTCGCGCGCTGCTGGCGGGTGCGGTGGCGGCGACACCGCTCAGCAAGGTCGATGTCGGCCTCTTCTCGGCGGGCAAGCCGCTGTCGATCGCCACGCTCGAATGGTTCGAGACGCCGGCCGATCTCGTCCGAGTGATGGACTGGATCCGCCGCAACACCGAAGGCCCCAGGGGCGCCGATGCCCGCGCCGTGCTGTCGAAGAACCCCGGCATCCCGCCGCTTGCCGCGGCCAAATGGGGCTATGTGGGCTACAAGGGCGGCTCCGAGCCGGGCGTCATGGCGATGACCCTGCTGCTGCAGGGCAAGAACGGCGGCTGGTACGTCCTCTCCGCCAGCTGGAACGACACCGCGCAGGATGTCGAACAGGGCCGCTTCGCCGGGCTGGTCGGCAAGGCCGCCGAGCTCGCGGCGGCGCCCTGAGCCCTACAACTCCCCGCGCATCCGCCGCTGGTGATACTTCACCCGCACGGTGATGCCGAGCACCATCAGGAAGAAGGCGAGGCCCAGCACCGCCGCCGGCACCGCGACCGGCATCGGCCAAACCTTGGCCCGCAGCGCGGCGAGCAGCGCGCCGAGCACCGCCAGCCACACCGCGCCCATCCGCAGCGGCCGCGCCACCTGCCGCAGCTCGGCCTTGTAGGCGGCGCGTTCGGCGGGGTCGTTCAGGCGGGGCGGGTTCGGCATGTCCAGTCTTCCTTCAGCAGCCCGTAGAGCGTGGTGTCGCGGATGCCGATATGGGTCTCCCATTCGGCGCGCAGCACCCCCTCCAGCCGGAAGCCCAGCCGTTCGAGCAGCCGGCGCGAATACACATTGTCCGGGTCGGTGTCCGCAAAAACCCGCCGCTGCCCTTCGACGAGGAAGAGCTGGTCGAGCACCGCGCCGATCGATTCCTCGGCAATCCCCCGCCCCCACTGCGGCCGGGCGAGCAGATAGCCGATTTCGCTGACCGCCGGCCGCATTGGGGG
>JAPJRE010000177.1 GCA_030824725.1 Sphingomonas sp. | reverse complement strand
GTCCCCCTCCCCCAGCAAGCTGGGGGAGGATCTTATCGCTGAAGGCTGAACCATGCTCCTTTCCCTCCTCGCCCTCACCCTGGCCCCGCAGACCGCCGGCCTGCCGCTGCCCGCCGCCAACCCGACACGCAGCGCCCCCTCGCCGAGCAAGCTGCCGCCCGCCAACCCGCTCGCCCCGCCCGACGGCAGCGACGAGCGTGCCGTGCTGGCGACGGTCGACAAGCTGCTCGGCGGGATCAACACGCGCGATGCCGCGGCGATCGGCGCCATCTTGCGCCCGACCGCAAGCGCAACGATCGTCACCGAAGCCGCCGGCGGACCCAGCACCGTCCGCACGCTGACCAACGCCGAGCTGCTCGCCCGCTTCCAGCCGGGTCCCGAGACGTTCGACGAGCGCATCTCCGGTCCCGCGGTCGAGATCGACGGCGATCTCGCCATGGTCTGGGCGCCGTACGTCTTCCGGCTGAACGGCACGGTGCATCACTGCGGCACCAACCATGTCAGCCTGGTCCGCGAGAACGGCACCTGGAAGATCGCCAGCCTCGCCTGGACCTCGCGCACCACGGGATGCCTGGCATGAGCCGCGACACGCTGTTCGTCCTCGACACCGACTGGGCGGACCCGGCCTATGGCGGCGCGCGCCGCTTCTACTGCAAGGACTGCATCACGGTGGAGGGGCTGCTCGCCGCCTTTCCGGGGCGCGCCGCCAATATCGAGGTGGTCCGCGTCCCCTGGCCCCGGCCGCGCGCGGCAGTCGTCGCGCGGCTTGGCGAGAACAACCAGAACCTCCCCGCGCTCGCCTTTGCCGAGGGCGGCTTCGCGAACGACATCGAGGGCGTGCTCGCCGCGCTCCACAGCCGCCACGGCTTTCCGGAGCGCCATCCGTGAGGGGCTGTCCTACACGCGCGGAATCTGCCTAGGCTGGGCCATGGCCAGCGAACCGCACCTTGCCCGTATTTTCTTGATCGACATGCGCGAACTTCGTGAAGTTCGTGCGGTTCGGGAGCGCCTATCATGCTGAAATCGCTGCTCATTGCCAATCGCGGCGAAATTGCCTGCCGGATCATCCGCACCGCCCGCGCGATGGGTTTGCGCACGATCGCGGTCTATTCGGACGCCGACTCGAACGCACTCCACGTCCGCCAGGCCGACGCGGCCGTGCATATCGGCCCCTCGCCGGCGCGCGAGAGCTATCTGGTGGCTGAGAAGATCATCGCGGCGGCCAAGGCCACCGGCGCCGAGGCGATCCATCCCGGCTATGGCTTCCTCTCGGAGAATGCCGACTTCGCCGAGGCGGTGCTCGCCGCCGGGCTGGTCTGGGTCGGCCCCAAGCCGGAGAGCATCCGCGCAATGGGCCTCAAGGACGCCGCCAAGGCGCGGATGATCGCGGCGGGGGTGCCGGTCACGCCCGGCTATCTCGGCGAGGACCAGTCGCCCGAGCGGCTCCAGGCCGAGGCCGATGCGATCGGCTATCCGGTGCTGATCAAGGCGGTCGCGGGCGGCGGCGGCAAGGGCATGCGGCGGGTGGAAAGCGCCGCCGAGTTCGCCGACGCGCTCGCCAGCTGCAAGCGCGAGGCTGCCTCCTCGTTCGGCGACGATCGGGTGCTGCTCGAGAAATACATCCTCTCGCCCCGGCACATCGAAGTGCAGGTGTTCGGCGACACGCACGGCAATGTCGTCCACCTGTTCGAGCGCGACTGCTCGCTCCAGCGCCGCCACCAGAAGGTGATCGAGGAAGCCCCCGCTCCCGGCATGGACGCCGAGACGCGCGCGGCGATCTGTGCGGCGGCGGTGCGGGCTGCCAAGGCGGTCGACTATGTCGGCGCAGGGACCATCGAGTTCATCGCCGATGCCAGCGAAGGCCTGCGCGCCGACCGGATCTGGTTCATGGAAATGAACACCCGGCTCCAGGTCGAGCATCCGGTAACCGAGGAGATCACCGGGCAGGATCTCGTCGAATGGCAGCTCCGCGTCGCCAGCGGCGAGCCGTTGCCCAAGCGGCAGGAGGAACTGTCGATCAACGGCTGGGCGATGGAAGCGCGGCTGTACGCGGAGGATCCCGCCAAGGGGTTCCTGCCCAGCGTGGGGCGGCTGGACCATTTCAGGGTTGGTGGATACCGCATCGAAAGCGGAATCGTCGAAGGGGATGCAATCTCGCCCTTCTATGATCCAATGGTCGCGAAGCTCGTTGCCGCCGCGCCCACCCGTGAGGAGACCATCTCCGATCTGCAAGGCATGTGCGCGACCTGTGACGTCTGGCCGATCCGGACCAACGCCGGATTTTTGGCGAAGCTGCTCGACGCAAAAGCATTTCTGGCCGGAAAAATCGACACGGGGTTCATCGCGCGAGAGCAGGACGCGCTGGTTGCCAAGCCCGACATCAGCGAGGATGCGCTCGACGCTGCGCTATGCCTTCTTTATCCGCCTGAGGAAGCGAGAACACTTGCCAACTCGGGCTTTCGCTTGAACGCTCAACCCGATCTACACGTACGACTGCTGATCGACGACACACCTGCCGAAGCAAAGCTTCCACAAGAATTTTTCCCCCACGCGAACAACGCCGCGCGCGCCATCCCGCTGGAGACAGGGGTGGTGAAGTTTGATCAGGGCTACGCCTATACGGTGCAGCCTTGGGCGTTCCGGTCTAAAGGATTGGGCACTGCCGGAGACGGCGCCCTGCTCGCCCCTATGCCCGGCCGCATCACCGCGGTGGACGTTGCCCTCGGTGCGCAGGTCACCAAGGGCCAGCGGCTCGTCACGCTGGAGGCCATGAAGATGGAGCATGCCCTCACCGCGCCGTTCGACGGCACCGTCGCCGAACTTCCGGTCACCGCCGGCGGGCAGGTAACCGAAGGCACGTTGCTCGTCCGCGTGGAGAAGGCCGCATGATCTTCCGCGACGCCACTCTCGCCGACCTTCCCGCCATCGTCGCGATGCTCGACGACGACGACCTCAGCCGCGGGCGCGAGGATGCCTCGCTGCCGCTCGATCCGCGCTACGAGATGGCGTTCACCGATATCGATCGCGATCCCAACCAGCGGCTGATCGTTGCCGAACGCGACCGCGCGGTGATCGGCACGATGCAGCTGAGCTTCCTTCCCGGCATCGCCTTTCGCGGCGCCTGGCGCGGCCAAATCGAGGCGGTGCGCATCGCGTCTTCCGTGCGTGGCCAAGGACTTGGCAGCCAAATGATAGAATGGGCGGTAGCAGAAAGCCGCGCCCGCGGCTGCCGGATGGTGCAGCTGACCTCCAAGAACGACCGCATCGATGCGCACCGCTTCTACGAGAAGCTCGGCTGGACCAAGAGCCATGCCGGCTTCAAGCTCAAGCTCGATCAGGACGAGGGCTGAATGGCACGCTTCTTCGATGAATGGCAGCTGGGCGAACGCATCGAGCATGCCCTGCGCCGCACGGTGACCGAGACCGACAATCTCCTCTTCACCGCCCTCACCCACAACACCCAGCCGCTGCACCTCGATGCCGAGGCGGCGCGCGCGTCCGAGTTCGGCCAGATCCTGGTCAACGGCACCTACACCTTCAGCCTGATGATCGGCGTCACCGTGGCGGACACGACCGCAGGCTCGCTGGTTGCCAATCTCGGCTATGACAAGCTGGTCATGCCCAAGCCGGTGTTCCTCGGCGACACGCTACGCGCCAGTTCCGAGGTGGTCGAACTGCGTGCCAGCAAGTCGCGCCCCGGCCAGGGCATCGTCACCTGGCGGCACCAGATGCACAACCAGCGCGACGAGCTGGTGTGCGAATGCCTGCGATCGGCCTTGCTGCGCAGCCGTTCGGCCTGACGCGCGTTTCCCAATCCATGCAACAATTTGACGTGATCGTCATTGGCGGCGGCGCCGCCGGAATCGGCGCTGCCCGCACGCTTTCGGACTCCGGCCGGGATGTCCTGCTGGTCGAGGCGGGCACCCGGTTGGGCGGCCGGGCGCGGACCGAACATATCGACGGCATGGCGCTCGACCTCGGCGCCGGCTGGCTGCATTCGGCCGAGCACAATCCGTGGGTGGAGATCGCCACGCTGCATGGGTTCGGGCTCGATCGCACCCTGCCGCATTGGCGTGAGCAGTGGCGCGACCTAGGATTTCCGCAATCGGAACAGCGCGATGCGGCCAAAGCCTTTGACGCGTTCGAGCAGCGCCTGCGCAAGGATCCACCGCCCGGCGATCGTGCCGGTGCCGCGCTGGTGCCGGACAGCGGCTGGAGTACGTGGATCGACACGATCAGCGGCTTCGTCAACGGCGTCGATACCGCCAGGCTCTCGGTCGCCGACTATCTCGCCTATGAGGATGCCGCGACGGAGACCGACTGGCGCGTGCCCGCCGGCTATGGCGCGCTGGTCACCGCGCAGGCGGCGGGGCTGCGGACCGCGCTGGCGACGCCGGTGTCCGCCATCGACCGATCGGGCACCCGCCTGAAGCTGCAGACGCCGCGCGGTGCGCTCGAGGCGGATCGGGTGATCGTCACCGTCTCCACCGACGTGCTGGCACGTGGCGACATCGCGCTCAGCGGCCACGACGCGCTGCTCCATGCCGCCGCCGTCCTGCCGCTGGGGGTCGCCGACAAGCTGTTCCTCGCCATCGATCAGAGCGCAGAGGAACTGGACGCCGATGCCCATCTGCTCGGCGATCCGCACAACGTCATCACCGCCGCCTACACCTTGCGCCCGTTCGGGCGGCCGTTGATCGAGGCGATGTTCGGCGGCGAAGGTGCGCGCGAAATGACGGCGCGGGGTCTGCAGGGAGCCGCGGACTTCGCCATCGAGGAACTGTGCGGGCTGCTCGGCGGCAAGTGGCGGCGGCGCCTGCGGCTGCTCGCCGGCTCCGCCTGGAGCCGCGAGACGCACATCCGCGGCGGCTACAGCCATGCGCTGCCCGGGCGCGCCGCTGCCCGCCAAGTCCTCGCGACGCCGATCGATCCACGGATCCGCTTCGCCGGCGAGGCCTGTTCGGCGACCGAATTCTCGACCGTCCACGGCGCCTACAAGACCGGCGTCGCCGCCGCCCGCGCCCTGCTCGACTAGGCGGCGCGCCGCGCGGCCGGTTCGGGGTTGGAGAATAGCATCTCGTCATCGACCCTGCCGAACTTGAGCGCCAGCAGGTCGCGGGTGTAGCTCTGGTGCACCCGCCACGGCTTGCGATGGCCTTGGCGCGGCAACAGCCGCAGCGCCCGCTGCACATAGCCGGACGTGAAATCGAGGAACGGCTCGGCCTCGACCGGGTCCGAGGGCTGCGGCGTCACCTGGCGCATGCCGCGTCTCGCCATCGCGTCCAGCAGCCGGGTGACATAGACGGCGGTCAGGTCCGCCTTCAGTGTCCAGCTCGCATTGGTGTAGCCGAACGCGATGGCGAAGTTCGGCACGCCAGAGAACATCATGCCCTTGTAGACGAGGCGCTGGGACCAATCGACGGTCTCGCCATCGACGGTCACCGGCACCCCGCCCATCAGTTGCACTTCCAGCCCGGTAGCAGTGACGACGAGATCCGCCTCCAACACACGGCCGGATTGCAGGGCGAGCCCGGTGGGCGTGAAGCGTTCGACGTGATCGGTGAGGACGTCCGCCCGTCCCTCGCGGATCGCAGCGAACAGATCGGCATCGGGCACCAGGCACAGCCGCTGGTCCCAGGGATCATAGCTGGGCGTGAAGTGGGTCGCGACGTCATAGTCGGGCCCCAGCTCGCACCGGACCATCTCGACCAGCCGCTCCTTGGCCTTGGCCGGATGCTTGCGGGCGAGCTTGTAGAAATACTGGCCGATCAGCACGTTCTTCCACCGCGTCAGCCCATAGGCGACCTTGGCGGGCAGATAGCGGCGGAGCCAGTTGGCGATCCCGTCCTGCGAGGGTCGCGCGACGATATAGGTCGGCGAACGCTGCAGCATGGTGACGTGCGCCGCCTGGCGGGCGAGCTCGGGCACCAGCGTCACCGCCGTCGCCCCACTGCCGATCACTACGACGCGCTTGCCTGCATATTCGATGTCCGGCGTCCAGAATTGCGGGTGGACGATGCGGCCGTGGAAATCCTCGCGCCCGGCAAAGTCGGGCAGATGGCCGCGCTCGTAATTGTAATAGCCGGCGCACAGGAACAGGAAGCTGCAGCTGAACTGGCGCGTGCGGCCGTCCACCTCCACCGTCACCGTCCACAGCGCCTCGCTGCTCGACCATGCGGCGGCGACCACCTTGTGGCGGTAGCGGATGTGCCGATCGATGCCGAATTCGCGCGCCGTATCGTGCAGATAGCGCAGGATGGCGTCGCCGTCCGCGATCGCCTTGGGATCGGTCCACGGGCGGAAGGAGAAGCCCAGCGTGTACATGTCCGAATCCGAACGGATGCCCGGATAGCGGAACAGGTCCCACGTCCCGCCCATGCGGTCGCGGCCTTCGAGGATCGCATAGGTCCGCCCGGGGCAGCGGGTCTGCAGGTGATAGCCCGCACCGATTCCCGACAGTCCCGCGCCCACGACGAGAACGTCGAAATGTTCGCGCATCTTTTCCTCTCCGCGAGGCATGGTTGCACGACTATGCGGGCCGCGCCACCTCAATAATCCCGGGAGTAGCGCAGCGTCGCACCCGACCCGCCGAAAGAACTCGTCTGCGAGAGCACGCTGAGTGCACGCGACAGCGAAATCTCCAGCTGGGTGGCGGTGAAGCCGCGGGCATCGGTGATGATCTCGATATAGATGTTGTTCGTGATGTACTTGCCGGCCGCCAGCGAGGTGCCGCGCCCGGTCGTGTCGTCGGCGCCCAGCACGCGGAGGCGATCGATCCCCGTCGCGGATTTCAGCTGGCCGAGCGGGTTGAGCCCGCCCCCGGTCGCCCGCAGCGAGTTGAGCGCTGCGGCCAGCTGGATCGCCTCGGTGGCGGACAAGTTCGTCACGTTGGTGCCGAAGAACAGCCGCGACAGCACCTCGTCCTGCGGCAGCGCCGGGTTGGAGGTGAAGGCGATCTGCGGCTTCTGCGCCGTGCCGGTGATGTTGAGGATCGCCGTCACGCCCTCCGCCGTGGTGTTCGCCGAGATGTCGATCGTCGGGTTGGTCAGCTCGGCGCCCTGGAAGCTGATGATGCCCTTGGTCAGCTCGAAGCGGCGACTGGCGAAGCTGTAGGTGCCGCGCACCACTTCCATCGTGCCGCGTACCTGCGGAGCAAGCGTCGTGCCGCCGATGGTGATGTTCGCCTGCCATTCGGACTCGAGCCCCATGCCGCTCACCATCAGGCGATTGTCGGCCCGCACGCGGATGGCGAGGTCGAAATTGCCGAAGGCGCGCGCCGGCTTCTTCGCCTGTGCCTGCTGGTTGGGATCGACATCGCCCTTGCGCCGCACGCCGGTCAGCTCCGGGATCTCGGCCGCGCCCTGGCGGATGATCTGATAGTTCGCCTCCGGGATGTTGATCTGCCCCTCGATCCGCTGGACGTCGGCGCTCTTGGTGATGGTCAGCGTGCCGCTCGCCGTCGCCCCCAGCGACTCGCTCCGCGCGAGCCGGGCATTGTCGAGCTTGACGTTGATCGCCATCGGGAAACCTTCCGCCGAGGACAGGCCGACGCGACCGCTGGCGCTGACGCTGCCGTCGCCAGCACGCGCGGTCGCCTGGTTGAGCACGAAGGCGTCGTTGGAGAACTGGCCGTCGATCTTGAGGTTGGTCAGCCGGGTGCCGGTGCCTTCATTGTCATAGGTGAGGTTGTCGGCACGGACGACGCCGTTGAGCAGCGGGCGATCGACGCGACCGGTAAAGTCCGCCGCCATGCCGATCGCGCCGGTGAGCTGCTGGTTGGGCAGCCCGGCAAAGGCGAAGGGCAGCGCCGCCGGCCCGTTGTAGCGGATGCCGCCAGAAAGCGGGGCAGCCATCAGCCGCTCGGTCCCACAGGCCCCCCCCCCCCCCAACGGCTGTATGGTGCCCCCCGGTCGCTGGCGCGGATAAAAATAAACCAACCCCCCA